>JAFAAJ010000230.1 GCA_023426625.1 Bacteroidota bacterium | reverse complement strand
CTTATATTAACGGTCACAGGAAAAAACCTTTTAAATACAAAATACTTTACAAGCCAGTATTTAACAGATATCAGCTCTTCTGTTATCCAGTACCGTCTCTTGTCAAGATTTCTGATTCTAAAACTTAGATATAGATTTTAATACTTTAAACTAATAACCTTATATATATTTTTAAAACAAAAAACCCTCCGTAACAATGTTACAGAGGGTTTTAGTACCCCAGGCGGGACTTGAACCCGCACGCCAAAAGAGGCACAGGATTTTAAGTCCTGCGTGTCTACCAGTTCCACCACCAGGGCGTGGAATGGAGCGAAAAACGGGATTCGAACCCGCGACCCCAACCTTGGCAAGGTTGTGCTCTACCAACTGAGCTATTTTCGCATCGATAGTGCGGATGAAGGGACTCGAACCCCCACGCCTCTCGGCACCAGATCCTAAGTCTGGCGTGGCTACCAATTACACCACATCCGCGTGTTTTAAAGCTTTATTTTAAAGAACTTGTTTCGTTTTTGTGAGTGCAAATATAGGGCAATTTTTCGTATTTGCAAGACTTTTCAAATAAAAATTTATTTTTTTTATAAAATTTCTTCGGGAGACTTTTTATTACATTTCATTTTCTTACTTTTACATCGTTAATATTTATGATATGGAATTACAAGGAACGGTAAAGAAACTTTTTGAAACTCAAACATTTGCAAGCGGATTTCAAAAAAGAGAAATGATTATTTTAACTCAGGAGCAGTATCCACAGCCGATTAGCATAGAATTTCTTTCTGATAAAATAAATTTATTAGATAATGTGACAGAAGGAGAAAATGTGAAGGTAGGAATCAACATCAGAGGTAGAGAGTGGACTTCTCCACAAGGGGAAACCAAATATTTCAACTCTATTACCGGATGGAGACTGGAAAAAGTTTTTGATAATGGTTCTGAACCTACACAAGCGGCTCCTTCCCATTCTGCAGCTCCTGTTTCAAATGAAAATCCATTTGCAGGTGACGATGACGACGATTTACCTTTTTAATTAAAGATATAACACGAAAAATATCAAATCCTGCTTTTTAAGTGGGATTTTTTTTCCCAATTATGGTCCGATTAGACGAAAACGAAATTTCCTTTCCCGATCCTGAAGTTTATGACGGATACGACGGCCTCATTGCTTTTGGTGGCGACCTCTCGGTTGAAAGAATTTGGTTCGCTTATCAGCTGGGAATTTTTCCCTGGTATAATCCCGGAGAAGAAATCCTTTGGTGGTGTCCGGATCCAAGGTTTGTTCTGTTTCCGGAAGAGCTGAAGATTTCGAAATCCATGAGGAAAATCCTGGACAGGAATGTTTTTACTTTCACAGAAAACAAAGACTTTCGCAGAGTGATCGAAAACTGTCAGAACGCAAACAGGAAACGACAAACAGGAACCTGGCTTTCAGATGAGCTTATGAAAGCGTTTATTCAACTCCACAGATACGGACTGGCAAAGAGTGTTGAAGTTTGGCAGGACGGAGAACTGGTTGGAGGTTTCTACGGATTATTGATCGGAAGTGTTTTCTGTGGGGAAAGTATGTTCACCAAAGTCAGCAACGCCTCAAAAGCAGGGTTTATCCAATTCGTGAAACATAATAAATACAACCTTGATCTTATTGATTGCCAATCTCATACAGAACATTTAGCAAGCTTAGGCGCAAGGATGATTTCTAAAAAAGAGTTTTTAAAAATTTTACACAAAAATAATGAACGCAGATAAAGAAAAATGGATTCTTTTAATTGTACTCTCCGTTATTTGGGGATCATCTTTTATCTTAATCAAAAAATCTCTGGAACATTTCAATCCTTTTCAGGTAGGAGCTTTAAGGGTTCTTATCGCCGGAATCATTTTATTGCCGATCGCAATCACAAAGTACAAGCAGTTTCCTAAAAAACATCTGAAGTGGCTTCTTTTAGCTGCATTTACAGGAAATTTCATCCCCATGTTCTTATTCCCGATTGCCGAAACAGAAGTAAGCAGCAGTATTGCGGGAATTATTAACTCGATGATGCCTATTTTTGTGATCATTGTGGGAGCTTTAATCTGGAAGTTCGGAACCACAAAAAAACAGATCACCGGAACCATGATCAGCTTTACAGGAGTTTGTTTACTGGCTTTTGGAGGTGGCGCTGGCGGAGAATTTAAGCTGATTCCTATATCCCTGTTGCTATTGGCTACTCTATGTTACGCCATAAGTACGACAACGGTAAAATCTAAATTAATGGAAGTGTCTTCCACGATTTTATCTGCCTTTGTATTCTCATTTGTTTTGTTCTTCCCATCAATCATCGCATTGACATTTACAGGATTCTTTTCAGAATTTACTTTTTCAAAGGATAATATGATAGGTTTGATGTTTGTAAGCTTGCTATCCGTTTTCGGAACCGGACTGGCCATGATGATGAATTATCGTCTCCTGAAAGTTTCCTCCCCTCTTTTTGCCTCAACCGTTACTTTGCTGATGCCTATTGTTGCTATCATTTGGGGGATTTTAGACGGTGAAAATCTAACCGCTTTACAATTTGTAGGAGCAGGGATTATCATAGGTGGACTAATCTTTTTAAGAAGTAAACCCGCTGTTATAAAAAAATAAAGAGGCTGTCTCAAAAGGTAAATTAATGCTCTGAGAATCTCCTAAATGACAAAAGTTGTCAGACAGGAGTCCGAGAGAGGGGGTACTTTTGAGACAGCCTCTTTTTATTAAGTTCTAATTCTTCTTTTTTTCTTTAGATTTGGCTTTCTTCACCCCATCTTTAATGAAAGGATACTTCTTCTGCATATCCTGAACCAGGGAAGGATCAAGATCCAAAGCATTCTGAAGAGATTCTACTCCTTTTTCCTGCTCTTTAAGGTTGAAATAGCAGTTACTAAGCTGATAATACAATTCCGCTCTATTATGAGCTCTTAAGGCTTTATTCAAAACGGTAACCGCTTCTTCATATTCCCCTAAAAGCATCAATACTTCTGAATATGCATACCAGTTATAGAATCGTGACGGTTCTACTTCCACCAGTTTTTTCAGGCACGAAAGGCTTTCTTCAAATTTTCCGGAATCAATGAACAAAAATGCCAGTCTTTTCTGATAATCCAGATTGTTTTCGTTCAGTTGAGTGGCTTCTTTTGCAAAATGCAAAGCTTCCGTCATTCCTCCCATTTCTTCGTAGATGTAAGACTGCTCCATCATAGAAAGGTAGAACTGCGGATCTTCCCTTAATGATCTCTGGAATGAATTTAAAGCCAAAATCGGCTGTTTCAATGCTTTATAACACAGACCGATTTTATAATACGTGAATGCTTTTGTGTATTCCAGTTCCAGCATTTCCTCATATACCTCAACCGCTTTTTTATACTGTCCCAAAGCTTCATAACAAGCTGCTTTATTGGCATAAACCCCAACCGAATTGGAATTGATCGCCAACAAATAATCATAGCCTTTTATAGCTTCTTCGTAATTTTTCCTGTTGAAATAGAACTGTCCATACTCAAACCAGGCGGTTTCAGAATAAGGAAACTGATCTAAATATTCATTAAGAAAGGCAATAGCCTCATCACTCTTATTCAGTTCACTAAAGCACAACATGCAGTTTTCCAGCGAATATTCATCCGAAGGATCTTCTTTAAGTGCTTTTCTGTAATGTTTAAGAGCGTTAAAAGGATCTCCCAAATTCACATATTCATCCGCAATAAAGTTGTGAAGGAAGTTCTCTTCTTCTTTCAGTTCTAATGCTTTTTTACAAATTTCAATGGATTTTCTTGGATTTCCTAAGTTCGAATAATACTTGGCGTAGCAAACCAAAAAGTCTGTATTTTCCATAGAGGAAGCCTTCAGTTCATCGATAAGCTCTTTCGCCGTATTATACTCTTCCCATTCCAGCAGGACTTCAAGTTTTTTGATCTTGATGTCCAGTGAATTCGGGTGAAGCTTAAGACCATAATTCACCGCAGTATCTGCATAATTAAAGTCTCCAAGCTCCAGATAATAAACGATGATGTCTTCCAGTTCTTCTG
>JAFAAJ010000215.1 GCA_023426625.1 Bacteroidota bacterium | reverse complement strand
ATTCACATCCGTTTTCTCGGTCCAGTTAGTAAGAGCGGTCTGTACACCATTGCTAAAAGTCTGACCTGAAGAATTTTCAGCATCTACGAAGTCATTTGTTGTTTTATGGGCTAAAGATACCCATGATGTTCCGTTGGAATAACTTAGATCCTGTGTCCCTGAATTGTATCTCATCGCTCCCGCCTTTGCTGCTGAAGCTGTTTGTGAAGTCCCTCCTATCCCAATAGCATTTAATCGTTCTGCTGATCGAAAATCCAGTCTTGTTTTTGGGGTTTTAGTCCCTACTCCCATATTTCCTGAAGGGGTCACAACAACATCATCGTAATAGGTAGAAGCAGTAGAGGATGAAGTATTTTTTTGTCCGTCTATGTGTAATCTTTCTTCGGGATTTTCTGTATTAATACCAACTTGTGCATTTATATTGCAACAAAAAATTGCCACAAAAAATAATAATAATCTTTTTTTCATGTTCATTTGTGTTATTGTTCTACTATTGAAAGGTTTATGAAACCATAATCATTGCTTGCAGGAGTAGTATCCGTCCTTAAACTCAGGTTACCATTATATACAGACTGATAGATATGAGGCTGCAAAGTATCACCTTTATTCAACTGAACTCCGGCCACACATGAACCTGCTACCTGTGCCTGTTTGGCTGTATTGGAGAAAGATTTTATACATTTCTTCACCACTGTACTTCCATTCACCACATATCGTGCTTCAGAAAAATATCCTGATACAATAGGAATTCTTACGAAATCATAAGTAAATGAAACTAAATAAACCCCGGTTCTTGGAGCTGTAAAAAGTCCCGTGGAAGGATTGAAATTAGCCGTTGGATCTGAGATCTCATTCCAGCCGGAAAGTCCTGTAGAAACCTGATAAGGTACTTTAACCGCAAAATTGCTGGCTTGAATATTTGCAACGACTACAGCTTTTGTAGGATTCGAAATAAGATCCTGCCAAACAACACCATCAGAATACTGCATTTTTCCTCCGCTAAAAGGATTATACCTTAATGCTCCTGCACCCGCAGCAGCTGCAGTCTGGGTAGTTTCGCCGATTCCAATGGAATTATCCGTATTATTTACAGAACGTACATCAAGTTTCGTAGCGGGAGTTAAAGTTCCTACCCCGATTTCTCCGGAAGAAGTGAAGGCTACATCATTGGCAATTTGACTGGTTGTAGGAGTTCCGGTTGCAGGGTTGTCTTTGGCTCCGTCAATGTGTAAAGAGGTTTGTGGATTAGATGTGCTAATTCCTACTTGGGCTTTTGCTGAATTCAGAAATAAGCAACCCAAAATAAGCACCCCTTTTATCAAGGTGATATTTTTTTCCATAAAATTTGTGTTTTTTTAATTTATTTTTCCGTGCAAAGATAAAGCCAAATATATATTCCAGCAAAATAATCAAAAACACTATTTTTATTAATTAATTGAAATACAGTAAATTAAATTTATCACAAAAACAATGCAGGGCATAATAAAATGATACACATTCCACAACAACGGCTAAATATCGCCAATTTGCTCTTATGGAATATAAAATTTTATCCCCTTTTTTTAATGAAATCGGAAATTAGCCTCGGGAAGGGTATTGTTTTTTAGAAATGCTTCATATTCCGGAGACAGCTTTGCTCGTCCGAAAGTATTTTTTCCACTCATACTTCCAAGCCGAACTTTATCTTTTCCGAATTTTCTGTTGAGGGCATCCATGGCTTTCATTACCGGTAAATGCTGATTTTGAGCATCTTCTTCAAAAAGGCTGATCAGTCTTTCTCCTTCAGGAACAAAGTCATTGACAATAACACCTGCCCGTTTATAGTGAAATCCTTCTTTATAAACAGCTTCAAAGAGCTCATTCACCACCCTTCCGATAAGAATGGAAGAATTGGTAGGATTGGGAAGGATTTGGGTAATCGCATTTTTGTATTCGGGGAGATCTTTTCGGAAACGATTGGTTTGCACAAATACCGTGACCATTTTACAGCAGGTATTCTGTTTTCTTAATTTTTCGGAACAGTACATGGCAAAGGTTTCCACCCGTTCCCTTACATCTTCTTTTGTGGTAAGCATTTCCATAAAACTACGGGTCACCGCGATGGATTTTTTAGGGGATGGTGCCGATAATTCCAATTGCCGAATCCCTTTTAGCTCATTGATCATCCTCACTCCGTGTATTCCCATGATTTTCCGGATCCACATCTCCGGCTTCTGGAGCAGATCCCAAGCTTTGTACACTCCGCTATCACGCATTTTCACACTTAGTCTCCAGCCTATTCCCCAAACATCTTCTATAGGGAGCCATTTCAGAGCTTTCTCAATTTTCTCCGGAGTATCCAGCATATAAACCCCTTCGAACTGATCGGGATATTTCTTTACAATCCGGTTGGCAACTTTACATAATGTTTTTGTGGGAGCAATGCCGATGCTTACCGGAATTTCAGCCTCCGAGCGGATCTTGTTTCTAATGTCCAGACAATAATCATAGATATTTACATATTTAAAACTGCTTAGGTCGAGAAAAAGCTCATCTATACTGTATACTTCATAATCAGGTTTATCCACATAAGAAGTGGCGATATCTATAACCTGCTGACTTTTATAGTTATAATATTCAAACTTGGCAGAAAAACTTTTAACATCATGTTCTTTAAAAAGATCTTTGTATTTGAAAGCCGGAGCTCCCATAGGAATCCCCAATTCCTGAGCTTCTTTACTTCTGGACACCACACATCCGTCATTATTAGAGAGTACTACAACAGGTTTGCTTTCCAGCGAAGAATCCAGAGTCCTTTCACAGGAAACAAAAAAATTATTGCAGTCTACCAACGCGTACATAGTGAAATATTTTAAGCAAAATTATGACTTTTAGATGATAAACATCTTTGATTTTCAAAATTTAACATATTAAATAAAATATTGGTTATCAATTTATTAAACATTTATAAACACGTCAAGTTTTGTCGCATCCCACATTTACTTTTGTATTCCAATAACAAGCGATAATTAAGAATATGGATAAAATAACATTACAACGAATTGAAAAACTGCACCCTTCAGTGAGGGAAGAAGTGAAGAAAATCATTAAAGAATGTGATAAGGCACTTACAGGAAGAGCCAAGGTGAGAATCACCCAGGGATTAAGGTCTTTTGAAGAGCAGGAAAAGCTGTATGCCATCGGAAGAATTACAACAGGAAAAAAGATAACCAACGCCAAAGCAGGACAAAGCATTCACAACTATGGTTTTGCCGTAGATATTTGTATGATGATAGACGGAAAAGAAGCCAGTTGGGACACAGCCAAAGACTGGGACAACGACAAAGTAGCCGACTGGTACGAATGTGTGAAAATTTTTGCCAGACACGGCTGGAATTGGGGAGGAAACTGGAAAACCTTTAAAGACCTCTCCCACTTTGAGAAAAAGGAAATTCCTACTAAAAAAAGAACCGTAAAAACCAACTGGAAAACGCTTTATAAAATGGAAAGGGATCAAGATGGGTATGTTATATCTTAGTTCTATATTATCTGAAATTAATTTTAACACGTCAACTTCTGTCGCTTCCTCCCTCTACCTTTGTTTATAGGAAATATGTAAAAAGCCAATCGTTTTTGAGAGAGAACTACTGGTTTATTATCTAAGCTACAAACTTGTTTCCTGAATAATTTAATGCATCATGAAAAAGACAACCATTCTTTCTTTGGACGGAGGCGGAATAAGAGGAATCATCACCTGTATTATTCTGCGTTACATAGAAGAGCAACTACAGTATTATGATGATCCGGGCGCAAAGCTTGGAGATTATTTTGATCTGGTTGCCGGAAGCAGCACGGGAGGACTAATTTCATCTATTATTCTATGTCCTGATGAACACCGAAAAGCAAAATATTCTATTCAGAAAGGATTAGAATTATATGCTGAAAAAGGTGGCGATATATTTCAGGTGTCTTTTTGGGAAAAACTGATCAATCCATTCGGATTACTGAATGAAAAAATCTCCCAGGAAGCCCTTGAAAAAAATTTGAATGATTTTTTTGGAAATTTAGAATTAAAAGAACTTATAAAACCATGTTTAATAACCAGTTATGACATCGAAAACAGAAGAGCCAAGCTCTTTAATTCATGGAAAGCTAATTTGAGTAATGACAACTTTTATGTAAAGGATATTTGCAGGGCAACCTCAGCCGCTCCCACTTATTTCAGTCCGGTTCAGATCAAATCCATGTATGGACAGATCTTCAGTCTGATCGACGGAGGAATGTTTGCTAACAATCCTGCACTCTGTGCGTATGCTGAAGCAAGGAAAATCCCTTTCGCAGAAGTTTTTAAAAATCATCAGAAACCCAATTATCCGGCAGTCAATGATATGATCATCATTTCGATAGGAACCGGATTTGAAGCCAAGAGTTATTCTTTCAGGAAATTGGAAAAGGCGGGAAAAATTGGCTGGGTGAACCCTATTATTGATATTTTAATGTCTGCCAATGCAGAAACGGTTGATTACCAGCTTTGTCAGATGTTCCGCACATTGGGACAGAGAAATCAGAAAAACTATTACCGCATCAATCCTTCGTTAAAAAATGCTTCACCTGCCATGGACAATGTCAGAAGAAGTAATATTGAAAGTCTGATACAGGCGGGTCTTAGCTATATTGATGACAACAGAGAGACGCTCAACCAGATCGTGCAAAAACTCATCAGGAATAAAATATAATCTATTTTACTTATAATAGGAAAATATAATGTAAAAAACTTATATTTTAAAATATAAAAAAATCCATGAAACACGTCAAGTTTTGTCGCTTTCCTCTCTTACTTTTGAAGACAAACAAAACACAAACCCCAATATTAAAAAACTTTTAACAACCTTTTGAATTCGACATTTAGAAATGCTGAACAGCAGAAAGTGTATTCACAATTAAACAATACAGACTATGGAAACTCCTAACCACAATTCAGATATTGTTTTTGATGAAGAGCTCTACACTATTGAATGGAGCGACATCGAAAATGCAGAAATAGACTATGAAAACTATCTTAACGACATTGAAAATTTCTTCAGAGAAGATTTTGAAAACGATGTTCTTGAAGAGAATATTTTATAGTAAGAGAATCTTAAACACGTCAGGTTCTGTCGCTGTTCAACATTACTTTCGCGGTATAAGCACGCTCTAATCCAATCATCCTAATCTTTTACGAAACCTTTGAATTCACCATTCACAAATGTTGAACAGCCGGAACTATGTACTAAAATCAACAAGTAAAAACACAGACAAATGAAACTCCTGATTAAAACATCAGGTGGAGATCTCTGCCGGAAACCACCTAAAAAAATAAGGCTATACGCTGAAAATGCTCTAATGAAAAGAGCCTTCAATAACTTAAAAAAATCAAAAAACATTTACAAAATGGCCGAAAATGAAAATGAGACTGGTACTCAACCAGTAGAAAACACACCTACACAAACATTATTTAGATTTGTCAGCTTAAGAAGTCCTCAATTATCTGATGAGAATGATCAGGATAAGAGATTTGTTCTTATTCCGGAAGCCCTTAAAACAGATGATAATTTTTATATTCCTGTTACCACAGGATCAGGTTCCAAACAAAGCCTGTTGAGAGAATACTCAAGTCTTTTTGCTCAAAACAGTGATTGTATAACTGATCTTGCTGACTTTAAAAACACATATTCTATTATCTCCCAATTCGCGGCATGGCTTGCCAGAAATAAAGGAACATGCACATTTGAAGAATTTACACTGCAAAGAGAAACAGTATATACGGCTATAGGATATACCACTCCCGATGAGCTTATTTTGTGGAATAACCTGATCTATCAGGTCGTTACGCAGAAGGATTTTTATATCAAGGAAGCAGTAATGCAAATGTTGTTGGCTATTCATATTCTTCAAAATCAGGCAAACAATGAAGATGAAGCTAAAATATTACTGGGAGCAAGAATTGTTTTGCCTAAAGAATTAATGCTTGGTGAAGAAAATTATTCGTTACCCCAAGCTTCCCGAATTTCTGAAGAGCCTAGGGAAACTTTCCCTGGGGAACAGATGAAGAAGCAACAGGAAATTTCATCCGCAAAACGCCTGCTTACTCAATTCGAATCATTAAAAAAGAATCTATCTATTGCGGAAAAGCAATACAACAGGGAATACAAGATTGAGTATGAAGAGCAACAAAGAGCTTATGAGGAGGAAATAGCACCTACCATCGCGGAATACAATGCAGCTGTTACTGCTGCACAACAAGAATACTGCGAAGTAAGACCTCCTGAAGAGGAATATGATCCCACTGATCCCTGCAGACGTCCTCACGAAATTCCATATCCCGTATTACCGAAATTTGAATTTACTTTCCGTGATGAAATTTCAGCGGACTCTTTGGTAAATTCTTTAAAGCCTGAGCATTTAGAAACTCTTCTTAGCATTTTAGGATTTGAATTTAATGAAGAATTTGATCCTGCAAATCTTACAGAACCAGATATTGCACAGATAAATACTTTAGTGGAAGGCAGAAATACTTTTGAAGAAATCAAAGTATTAATTAATGAATCGATTGAAGAAGCCAATAAAAAAATCATTGAAAACACAGACGGAAACAATGAAGTGTATACAAGCATTGGCGGAGTGATTCTTCCTGCATCTAAAATGGAATCCGATCCGTTTTCCTATCAATTGTGTCCTCAAAAGGTCGGAAGATATAATACATTCTCCTTGTCGATTTCTGTTCCGGACAGCTCATGGGATATCGCCGGAATGAATCTCGTACACAAAGAGTATGGCATTGGCGGTCAGGTGGTGACTTCAAACTTCAGTTATTTTACTAAGTCCAGAAGCGGTAATACAATTTACCTCTCGGATATTCTGGCAAGCCCTTCCACAATGGGTATCATGCTTCTTGATGTCACTCGTGATTTTGAATTCGATATTACCTTTACCAATGGACAGACCACTCATTTCAGTATCCCTGATGTAACTTTGAGAACATGCTTATCGGGATATTTTGAAACCTGGGGAATCAACAACCCAAGTAATCCCGTTGAAACAATCGATGAAGAAAACACCTTTATTCCGACAGGCTTTGGCTTCAAACAAATTGGCATCGCAGATTACCTAAAGGTAGAGCAAAGCACGCATGCTTATGTAGAAGGAGAAGTTGCCCACATCGAAAACATTATGGCCCGTGAATACCGTGAAAAATCTACCCGAAGATTAAGAAGAAGTGAGAACACCATCACTACGTCTTCAGATACAGAAAGAGAACAGCTTTCGGACACCACAACAGCCAACCGTTTCGAAATGCAGACTGAAATTGCAAAAATGATGCAGGAAGCAACAGATGTTGGAATAAGTGCACATGCGCACATGGGCTTTTCAGACAAATACACCTTAGATTTGGGCGCTAACTATGCTCACCATCAATCTAAGGAAGAAAGCACAAGACAGGCTGTTACTCAAGCTCAGGATATTACATCAAGAGCTATGGACAGGGTTGTGAACAAGATACATGAAGAAAGAATTGAAAAGATTATTGAAGAATTTGAAGAAAGCAATTCTCATGGTTTTGATAACAGAAAAGGCGATAAACATGTTGTGGGGGTTTACAGATGGGTAGATAAGTTGATGAAAAACCAGATATATAATTATGGTAAGAGGATGATGTTCGAGTTTATGATTCCGGAACCGGCAAAGCTTCACTTACTGGGTATGGTTCAAGATAAAAGTGCTAATCAAACCACATTAATCAAGCCTGAAGACCCAAGAACATCTACAACGTTCCCGTTAAAAGATCATTCTTTTGTAGGAATTGAATCCACATTAAAGTATTGGCTAAGTAAGTATAACGTCCAGATTGAAGAAATGCTACAGGATAATATTATTGTAGGTAAATCCATTGATTATTCATCTACAGAATCTAAAACAGCATCTTCTAAATCAGATTCCGTCTTAATTCCTGATAATTATGTCTCAACATCATTCACAGTAAAAAGTAATACATCTTTTCCTGGTCCAAATGGTTGGGGAAATGGGGCTTCTCTATTAGTAGGATATCAATACGGATCAGCAGCAGAAACGCCTCTAGTCGGTTTTATCAAAGAAGTTCCAATCACTATTGCTACTACTAATGCTCATTATTTCCATGTAACAGTAAATATTAAATGTAAAATACAAGATGAGTATAAGAAAAAATGGCAGCAAGATACATTCAACGCTATTATTACTGCATACGAAGAAGCCTTAGTAGAATACAATAATAAATTATCCGAAGAGCAAAATAAAGCTGTCGTAATAAAAGGCACAAATCCTAACTTCTATCGTCAGATTGAAAATACAATTCTCCGTAAAAACTGTATTTCATATATGGCAGACAGAAACGCAAACTCCACACACGGATATGGTTTGGAAGGCTTGACAAGCGGAACTTCTTTCGGTGATTACGAAACTATTCTTTCTTCTACACTGGACAAGTATACTGCATTTGTGAAGTTCATGGAACAGGCCTTCGAGTGGGAAAACCTTTCTTATTATCTATACCCATATTATTGGGGCAGAAAAAGCAACTGGAGCAAACTGTATCAATCCGATGATATTGATCCGTTGTTCCGAGCTTTCTTACAAAGTGGTATGGCAAGAGTGATCGTAACGGTTCGACCAGGATTTGAAGATGCGGTACAATTCTATCTGGCAACAGGCAAAATTTGGAACGGTGGCGAAGTTCCTGTGATCGGAGATGAACTTTATATTTCTATTGTAGATGAATTGAAAGAGCCAAAAGGTGTGAAACAAGGAAAAGCATGGTTAACAAGACTTCCAACCACCTTAAATATTCTTCAGGCAGAAAGCATCGGACTAAAGGTGGCACACGCATTACCTTTTACTACAGAAAATCCTGATGATTTTGAAGTTCCAGCTGAAGTGATCACTGAAGACAAATTTAATTTTGAAAAAAACGAAAGCCTTTTAGGAACTCAATCGGGCGATGAGCAAAAGATCATTACCGGTAATTGGGATTAAAACAAATTATTAACTAAAAAATAAAAAGACATGTCCAGTTTTGGAAAGATTATAAGAGTAAATGCATTACCTCCGGAAGAGGAAAGAGAAGTAAATGTTATTTATCAGGTAGCCGCTCCCGGCGAAAACATTTATACAGACTATGCAATTGATGAGAACGGAGAAATAAAAGTTCATAGCAGTGCAACGAAAAATTATAAAAGTTATGTTGCAAAACTCGAAGTAGACCCTTCACTCAATTTAGTCACCAAGGTGTTATACAATGATTTAGGACCTATTGTATGGAGCCAGGAAAACTCCGAAACATATAAAGGAGTCTTAACGGGAGGAGAATTCACCCAGGATAAAACCATTGTTTTAACAAATTTATCCTTTTCTCCCACAGTTAAGATAGCCCATACACCAGCATACAATTTCCCTTCCAACAATGAAATCCTTCTCTATTTAACAGGAGGTATTGAAGTTCATTGGGGAATGATTGAGATACGTATATATCATTAAACTTATTATGGCAGAGCCTAAAACTCTGCCTTTTTTATTAATCTTAATTATTAAAATGAAAAGCACAGACTATAAAGATATTTTTGATTGGGGTGAAGAGGCTCTGTCTTTTAAGAATAGATCCCATACTTCATTTCCAAGAATTAAAAATGCATTTAAATTTGGAGAGAACATTAGAGGAATGACTAACGTCAGTCCACTTACAACAGTAAAGTTTTTCAACCAGTCAACAGAAGATATTTTAGCTAAATATTATCCTGATGCACAAAGCATTAAGTCTATCAACAGTAATTTAGTTTTAGATGAAAGCATTAAAAAAAATGGTTATGAGTTTTACAAATATGAATTTTTTTCTGATAACAACAGAAACGGTTCTGTAGAAAAAAATGAAGAACTTATTTTCAAACTATTGCTTTTTGTTTCTACAGACGGTAATAAAGTAAAAGAATGCTACGAAGTTGTTAAACCAGCTGATGATGAAATAATCTTTTTTTTAGAAACTGATGATGACACTTTAAGTGATGATGTTTTGTTTGGAAGAACTTCTGAAAAAATAAAAAAACTCTACACCGATCATTCGTCTGGTAAACTTTATAAAACTTTTTTTGATGGAGATATCCTAGAAAAAATAAAAAAACATGCAGGGAATATTAACCAGGAAATTATAGAGGAATTATTTCTAAAAGGGTATATTGAGGAAAAGGGTATTAAGCAAGGTTTTTTTACTTTCTTGAAGTATGCACTAATGGGAATCTCTGCGCCTGCAAAAGCATTTGGTTGGGTATTAAACAAACTCGGAAGCGGAATTGATTTTTTTAAAATATCCGATGAAGTTTGGGATACTGAAAATGAGGCATATTATTTTCAAAAAGATAAGCTGATTGAAAACTTAACAATCTCAAGTGATAAAATAAAATCCTTAAAAGACTTTTTTACAGATAAAAAAGACATTGACATACTTGGTTCCGATATTTTGAAAGTAGTACTAGACAATATTATCCTTCAACAGATAACTACACTTGAAGCGTTTATAGAAACATATAATAACTATGTAAAAGAGGAAATCGAAGAAATTTTTAAAACCCCGGAAGATTTACCTCCTTCAGATAGCCCAAGTTTATCAGAACGAATTGCTTTAATTTGTGGTATTTGGAATGGTTTAATAGATTTCGTGTCATCTATATTTAAGTTTTTTGGAAGTTTGCTAGAAGCACCTTTTGATATCAGTAAAAATTTTCAGCAAACGCTTGAGATGATAGATACTTTTTGGAAAATGCTAAGAGATGGAACTCTTTATAAAAATATGAAAAGTTCTTTCAACTATGGGATGACACAGATTGTTCAATATCTTAAAAAAAACTCAGATGACATCAATTGGGTAAGAGTATATTATATCGGAGGATTCTCACTTGCATTTTTAGGTACATTTTTTATCCCTCTTGCAAACGTAGCCAAAATTGCGAATGCCGGAAAGCCAGGCGAAATTTTAGCAAAAATAAATTCCGAAGTTGGCAAAACAATCTCTCAAACTGCTAAATTTGTAAAAGTTAATAGTATACAAGCTTACCAGAAAGTAAGCAGAGCATTAATTGATTTATTAGAAATCTTCAATGTTGGTGGACAAAAGCTAAAGAAATTTGTAGATGATCTTTGGAAGAAAATTGCTGAATGGTTTAAGAAAAATATAAAAATATTTAATAGAGTGAAATGGATGTCTCCTGGATTTTTTAAATTTGGAGACGATGGAAACACATTTAGAAATTTCCTAAAATTAAGAGAAAGGAATAATGATGGATACTACAACATCCTATGTCATGGAGATCCTAAAAGCGTATTCATCAATGGAAAGAAATTAAAACCCCAAGAATTAGCAGATTTAATTTTGCAACAAGGATATGAAAAAGGTGAGCCAATTCGATTAATATCTTGCCAAACAGGAGCTAAGCCCAATGGTTTTGCGAAAAAATTAGCAGAAATATTACAGACAGAAGTAACAGCTCCTACTGAAAGAATAGCAGTTGATGATTTGGGAAATTTTATACATGACAAAAAAGGTAAGTTTTTAACATTTAAAAAAGATTAATTATGAAATATTTTGGTTTTGTAAAAGAACATGACGATTATCCTATTTCAAAAAGCATACATGATTTAATTGTTGATGGAAATTCTATAAACAATAATAAAGATGACGTTTTGAAGTATCTTCAAAAAGGAGTTATGGCAGTTAACTTAATGGGTTGTTGTGAAAACGCAAAAGATCCATTATTTGGAACTGACAATTATGATGATGATAGCTTTATTGCTTATTATGCCTGTTATACAGATGGAAAATGGCTATGGCCTCAGTATATTATTGAATATATGAAAAAATACCCTCATATAAAGATAGATCCTGATTTTATAAACCACGTTATAAGTAATAAGAATAATGAAATTAAAATCTCTGAAGAAGAATGTTCTAAAATTGAAAAGAAGTATTATGAAAACTTCTGGAAATAGTTTTAGAAAAAACGAGAAACATTTAAATTTCAGCAGTCAGAAATGGCTGCTTTTTCATTTATCTGCCTAATAAAGTGTACAGACTTATAAGTAAGCAGAGTATTAATTGATTTATTGGAAATCTTCAATATTGATGAACAAAAGCTAAAGAAATTTGTAGATGATCTTTGGAAGAAAATTGCACAATGGTTTATAAAAAACAAGAAAATACTTAATGAGTACAAAGAGAAAATATTAGAAAAAATAAAAAAATATTTTAAAAAATCCAAGTTTCCAGTTCATAAAACTACAAAGATGCTCTCTAAATATATTGGTGAAGAAACGGGAAATGGCTGGTGTGCTCCGAGTGCTGTAAAGTACCTTGATGATGTGGAAAGATTGGAATATGAACTAGCAATTGTAGATGGAAAATTGTATACAAAAAATGGAAAATTGTTTGACACTACTCTTGCCGATACAATTTTTAGTAGGAGGAAGTCTATATTTGTAATGAGTAAAGATGGTAGGATTTATTCTTCATTATCTCATTCAGTTGGAAAATTTCACCACTCTAGTTTCTTAGCAGGATCAGAAGTGGCTTCTGCAGGGGAATTAAGGGTTATAAATGGAATTATAAAAGAAGTAACTAGAAAAAGTGGTCATTACCAACCTTCAAAATCCATTAATAACCAGTTTATTAAACAATTAGAAAAAGAAGAAGTTAAGGTGAAAGACATTATTATAACCGATGGATTTTAATATTAATTAAAAAAGAAAGAAATGGAAAAAATAGATTTAATGATTCCAATTTGGGCATTATATAATTTTAAAAATATTAATGAAATAGTATTAAAGATTGATGACTCTGAATACTTGAAAAATGTATATAATCTCGAACAAAGAAAAAAAATTCATAGTGCATTGAAATGGGCAAAAGAAAATCCTAATTTTGATTTTAGAGGTATAATGAAAGATGCACCAGTTTCAAATGAGTTAATTTTTTCTAATTCAGAAATTTATAATTATTTAATGTTATTTAAAGATTTTATGGAAAATAAAGAATATAAACTTCTAACAGATGATAGACCTATAAAGAAAATGCCCCATGAAGAGGGATATGAAGAATAATTTTAAGAGGCTGTCTCAAAAGTACCCCCTCTCTCGGACTCCTGTCTGACAACTTTTGTCATTTAGGAGATTCTCAGAGCATTAATTTACCTTTTGAGACAGCCTCTTCATTATTTTAAATTGTAATTTTTAAAAAGTAAGAAGTGCATTAATTGATTTATTGGAAATCTTTAGCATTGGAGGACAATATGACCTACCTAAAGATATTAATACACTTATAAAAGATGGATATTTAAAACTAATTGAAAGATGAAAAAGTTAAATTACACAAAAAAGAAACTCGCTGATGGGTTGGAAGATGATATCTTAAAACAAAAATTTGAAATTCAAGTTAGTGGAAAAAAGATAGAACTTTCATTAAAAGAATTTTACAATAACTCATTTAATGAGTTAAAAGATCTAAAAAATGAAGTTGCAAAAAATGAAAGTTTTCAGATTAGCGACTTCGACGGAAGTTACGAATCAAGCGAAAGATTAAGTATTCTCTATACAATAAAAGAAGGATTATTGATTTTATTATCATATGGCGAATTTCAGCCAGGAAGATATCAGCTATATGTTGAAGGAGTTTACAATATGGAACAAGTGCAGAATTTAAAATTAAAATTGTAACAAATAAAAAAATGTTATGAAAAAAATAATTGGGATTTTACACTTTATCAAATTGATGATAAAAAAATTATAGAGGTTGTATTCCATAATAGTTTTGTAGACACTAGTAAAAGTTTTATTCTCAATGGAGAAGAGCAAGATTATGATTTTGAACAATTGAAAAAATTATCAGAAAATATTAGAAACAATTATGAATCCTTTAAGGATAGGGAGATTAACCCTTCTATCAATCTTTGAAAGCGTTCTAAAGGTATCAGAAGATAATTTACAGACTACCTAGATAGTCTGTTTTTATTAACAAATCCTCTCAGTTAAAAAATCAATAGTAGGCTCTTAAAACAAAAGATAAAACTATGAAAGTAAAATCAATTAAAGGAACAAGAAGTACAGCAACAGTATTATTTGAAGATAGCAAAGCTATTGTTTTAACGGGGGAATTAACCACAGAGCCTAAATTTTATGCTGACATATCTTCTATAAAGAAATGGAAACCTCCATTTGAAAGCGATTTAACCACAGAAGAAGTTAAGAAAGACATTATTAAATCTGTAGAGGAGCATTCAAAAACAATAGAGGTCAAAGTTGTTTTTGATTGAATAAAAAGCAAAAAAAATAAACCAAAAAAAATGCCTCGAAACCGGCTTTGAAGATTAATCATGGATGTAATAATTAAAAAATTATTTCAACAGAGATGGGATTTTGAACTATATGAAGTGGGTAATAAAAAAGTTATAACTGTAATATTTTTTGGTCAAGTTGATTATCCAAGGAGTTTCTTTCTTGAAAAAGAAATAGAAGAAAATGAATATGGATCTTTAAAGGAATTATCCGAAAAGATTAGAAATCACTATGCCGAATTTAAGCACTTAGAAATAGTTCCCCCTATTAACCTTTGAAAACGATTTAAAGGTATCTGAAGATAATAAGCAGTCTGAAGTTAAATTTAGAAAGTGTTATTAATCCAATCTCCAAAGGATATTATAAAGAAACTAATTTAAAATTTGATTAATATGAGTGTTTTAATAAAAAAAGACTGGAATTATTTTTTAAAGAAAGATAATGACAAATTGATTTTTTCCGTGTTATGCGGGACGGTTGCACAATTTGAAGTTGAAATTGAATTAAATGCAGAAGAAACAAACCAGTATAACAATCAAGGACAAAATTTTCTGGATGATTTAGCCGAGAAAATTAGAAGCAATCCTTCTAATTGGAAAAGTCGAAAGATAAATTGAAAGCGTTCTAAAGGTATCAGAAGATAATAAGCAGACTACCTCGGAAGTCTGTTTTTTTTAACCGAATCCTCAGTTAAAGATCAATAGCATGTCCTTAAAACAAAAAGTAAAACTATTTAGGTAAATAAAGAATATGAAAATATTATAGTTTAGAGAATGGAAGATTATAATAAATACACCGATGACGTGCTGCTGAAAATGATGGAGAAAAGCTTCGATTTAGATGAATCAGTTTTTTTATATTAACAGAATTAGGTAACAGAAAGCATCCAAACTAAGGAGCTGTGTTTAGACATATTAAAAAGGGATTTAGGGTTTGATGAATATTTTGTATCCTCTGCTTTAGAAACTTATATTCATATGACGAAGATTCCGCAATTGCTTATGCTAAAGAACATTATAAAGAATTTCATATTCATTCTTTAGGCAGTTTGGTTTCTTTCCTATGGGTAGATTCAGAAGTTTACAAAGAAAATCCCCAAAAAGAATTATTAGTAAAACTAGTAAAAAATCATCTTCTAACATTGAACAGTGAACAAATCTCAGAAATCAAAAAAGACTATGATGAATTTATGAAAGCATATAAAAACATATAAAATTTTGCAGTCAGAAATGACTGCTTTTTCATGTAATTAAAGCTCTTAAATCTACAGGAGGTGGAATAAAAGACAATTCATTAGATGTCGCAGATATTTATATTAAAGAACTAATGAAGTTTAATAATCGTTTTGAATATATTCATTATAAAAAACTATAAATTATGATAACAGAAAAAGATTTAGAGGTTTTATATTATATAACACCTACAAAATACCGGACAAAGTTAGATGGGGATTTTGACCCTAATGCTCAAGAAAATCTTAAAAAAGAAGAAAAATTAGAAGAATTACTAAATAAAAGTTCTTTGAATGAATTAATAACTATTATCATAAAAGTTTTCAAGGAAAAATATGCTAATCCAATGCCTATTTGGAGTGGTATTGTTTCTTATGAAAGAGATACAAAAAAAGAAAACTCAAAAAGATCAGATATAAAAAGTCTAAAATTTGATTTCAGATATGGAGTTAAGACGACTTTTGGTGGAGATACAGAGTATTTGGATAATTTATTTTTAAAATTTTCAGTTCCATTTTCAGGTTTAAAAACGAATGTGAAAACGGCATTACAAGGTAAGCAGTTTTCAGAAACTAACCACAACAGTAAAACAATTTTTACTGTGATCCACAGTCCTATTCTGAAAATAGAAATCACAGATACTACCTTTCAGGTATTTATAGATAAAAATTCATTTATAGATTACGGACAGTAATAGTTATAATTTAGCAGTCAGAAATGACTGCTTTTTTATTTAATCTGCTAAATTAAAGTATATAAAACTTACTCCAAAAGTAAAAAGAGCATTAATCTTTAGCATTGTGGACAAAAGCTAAAGAAATTTGTAGATGATCTTTGGAAGAAAATTGCTGAATGGTTTAAGAAGAATAAGAAAGCAGGAATGGCTGAAAATATTTCTACAGGTATTAAAATGACTGTAGAAGAATTTGAAGCAGGACTAAAAAAACTCTCTACACTTAAAGCCAGTGAAGCCTTTGAACATTTAAGTGATGCCATAATTTACTTTAACCATCATATTGTTAATGGAAAGATTGTACAAATTTCTGATATAAATTGTGTTAATGTTGTTGAAGTTGTTGAAGAATTTTTACGAACAGGGAAAATAGCAGCCGCACAAGCGTCTCACTATCAGGATATTTTAAAATTAGAAAATATTTATAAAGGAAACTTTCTAACTATGGGAATTCCTTCAATTAAAAATATAATGAAAGAAGGAGAACGAGGTATTATATTTTGTAGCAGACCATTCCCAAGAAAAGGGCATGTAATAAATGTGATTAAAAAAAATGGACAATTGATTTTCATAGATGGTCAAATTCATTCAGGAAGAGCAAATCTTAAGGCTGGATTTGATAAATTTAAATATTTAAAAACTCATTAAAATTATGTTATCAGAAAATGAAATTTTAGAAATTGCACTAAAATATATTGAACAAATAGAACAAATTTCACAAATAGAAACTGTTCTATTGAAAGATTTTACTATTAAAAAAACTTACGGAAATATATTTTTTTATACATCAAAAAAATATTATGAAACTCATGATGAGAAATATAATACATTAGCAGGTGGCGGGCCTTTTTTAGTTGAAAATAAAGCAGGAAAAATTATTCAATTTGGATCACGGGAAACTGAAGATTACTATATAAAAGAGTATGAAAAAGGAAGATGGCCAATTTGATCGTAAAAATATTAAATTTAGCAGTCAGAAATGACTGCTTTTTCATTTAATCTGCCTAACAAAGAAAAAAAACTTCCCCACAAAAATAAAACCCGACATAGTTTGTCGCATTAAGAGCATATATTTGTTTTATAAAATTAGATCATGAAAAAAGATTTTTACCTGACAAGATATGCCTTAATCATTAAAAGATTAGAAAGTTCTCCGGCTACTTATTCTCAACTGGAGGATTATCTGCTGAACTCTTTTGAATTTCAGGATGCCGGGATCAAAAGTTATTCTATTCGCACCCTGCAAAGAGACATCCGTGAGATTTCCGACCTTTTTAATCTTTCCATTCACAATAAAAAAAGAGGCGACAACCGATACTACATCGAAAGCCGACCGATCATGGAAGTGGATGAATACAACCAAAAATTACTGGAATCTTTTCAGGTAAGCAATGCACTGAACCTTCATCCCGATTTCTCAGATTTCGTCTTTTTCGAATCCCGAAAGCCAACCGGTGTGGAACATTTCTATGATCTGTTTTTCGCGATCCGCAACAAAAGAATCGTGAGTTTCGAGCACTACAATTACAAAAACAAGCTTATGACCTCCCGAAAGGTTCATCCATTGGCTTTAAAAGAATCCAAAGACAGATGGTACCTCATCGCTATAGATACAAAAGATAAGATGCTGAAATCTTTCGGACTGGACAGGATCAATTATTTGGATGTAAGTAAAAATATGTTCAGGGAAAAATATAGCTTTAATTTCAGGGAACACTTTAAAAATGCATTCGGAGTGATGAATCTGGCGGAGCAGAAACCCCAGAAGATCGTTTTAAAATGCAGCCGGCATCAGGGAGAATACATTAAAAGCTTTCCACTTCACCAGTCTCAGAAAGAAACCAGAGAAACTCCCGAAGAGATCTATTTTGAATTCTTTCTACACCCTACCTATGACTTTATGCAGGAAATTTTATCCTATGGAAAAGAAGTAACGGTTTTAGAACCCAAAAATTTAGTTGAAGACATCCGTGCCCATTTACAGGAGTCCCTTAAGAACTATAAAGGATAATATTTCTTGAAAGATTCCGTTTATTTTGGTACATTTACATAAATACAACAAATTGAAACCTATATACTTTTTTCTTTTCTGCATGCTCTCGTCTTTCTGTTTTTCGCAGCAGAAAGAAGAATTCAAACAGGTAAAGAATTACTATAACCAACATCGGATCATGCTCAATAACGAGTTCAAGAAAAAATTCGATGCTGAATCCGATATATTAAATAAAGCAGCGATCAAGCGGGATTTTTTGTTTTTTATGAAGAAAATGGACAGTATTGAAAATGTAGCATTGATCGGAGCGTTACTGAAGGTTAAAAATCTTGAAGATCTTTCCAATTTGAAAAAAACTTCCATTAAAAATGAAAATTCAGATCCTGCTCTTATTACAGCAGATCCGGCAAATTATCCGGGAGGAATCAATGTATTGAGAGAAGAGGTTGCCAAACTGTTTTATACAGATGGTGTATATTCTGAAATAAATACTGTAAAAGCCAATGTCTCATTCATTGTGGAAAAAGACGGCAGCATCAGCAATGTTAATGCACAGGGAGATAATTTCACATTCAACCGACAGGCAGAAATCGCTTTGTATTCCGTTTCGGAAAAGTTTTCACCCGCCATTGTCAACGGAAATCCTGTAAGATTCCGTTATAAGCTTCCTTTAACCATGAATTTTGAATAACTGATGTTTACTGACGAATATTACATGAAAATGGCTTTTCAGGAGGCCGAAATTGCCTTGGAAAAAGATGAAGTCCCAATAGGATGTGTGATCGTTTCCAACAACCGTGTCATTGCACGAGCTCACAACCTTACTGAAACCTTAAACGATGTTACCGCCCACGCAGAGATGCAGGCAATTACTTCAGCGGCCAATTTTCTGGGCGGAAAGTATCTGAAAAACTGTACGCTTTACGTTACTTTAGAGCCTTGCGTGATGTGTTCCGGAGCTCTTTCGTGGGCACAGATCTCCAAAGTAGTGATTGGAGCCCGAGACGAACAGAGAGGTTTCATCAACAAACATCTTAGCCTTCATCCCAAAACAGAGATCATTACAGGAGTTATGGAAAACGAGTGTTCCTCTATTGTGAAAGATTTTTTTAAATCAAAACGATGATTATAAAGGCTATAATTATGGTTGAAACAGAAGTATTCTAAAACCTCAACCTAAAAATTATAAGTTTTTACCTAAAAAGTATAGTCCTTTTAATGTATGGAGCCTGTCCATCAGATGGATTTTATTGGTTAAAGGCTTATAAACATGAGAAACTCCTCCTGTTGCCACTACGAAGCAGTCATCATTGACTTCCTCATTGATCCTGTCGATAAATCCTTCCACCATTCCCAGGAAACCATACACCATTCCGCTTTGCATACAGGTTACTGTATCCAATCCAAGTACGGATTTCGGTTTTTTCAATTCAATTTCCGGAAGCTGTGCAGTCTGGCTGATCAGAGAATTCAGAGAAGTTACAATTCCCGGTGCGATAATTACGCCTAAAGTTTCTCCGTCTTCCGCTACACAACTGGCTGTAAGAGCTGTTCCGAAATCCAAAACGATTTTTTTTCTGTTAGGGTATAAATTATGCGCTGCCACAAGATTGGCATAAATATCTGTTCCCATTTGTTTGGACTTCGCCGCCACATCGGAATGCGTAGTTCTGTCCACAATAACCGGATGAATATCGTGGATCTTTTTAATCGCAGAACTCATCACTTTCGTAAGCTGAGGGACAACAGATCCTATAATTACTTTGCTGATCTGTTTTGGTTCAATCTTATAGGTCTGATACAGCATAATCATCTGTACATACAGTTCATCTGCGGTTTTATAAGGCTTCGTATTGATCACCCATGAAACCTCACAGTTATCTCCGTTAAAAAGTCCGAATCTTATATTGCTGTTTCCTACGTTTATGACGATTGAATTCATTGATTGATTTTTCCGGAGCAAATTTAATCATTTTCAAACAACGGTTTTTTAAATATCCAAAACCTTACATGATAAAAAATCCCCGAAGAAAAATTCTTCGGGGGATTTAAGTATGATCATAATTTTTTCTAATTCACCTCAACAAAATTATCTGCCATATTCAGATCGGCAATTCTCTGGCTGAGATCTATTCCTAAAACCGCTAATTGAGATTTTGTGTAAGGAATCGTTAAGGTATATTCTTTTTGTGTCCAAGGCCAATATTCTACGGTTTTAAAATCCCCGTAAATATCTTTTTGCTTCCATGTATGGGTCATATTCAACGGAATTTGGTAGGTTACGATTTTTTGGTCTGTCGTGATAACACTGAAATCGATCGGCATCGGAATCTGTCCGTTATTTACTAATGTAATCGTCGTAGATTTGGCGTCATATTTCACATCTTTAATTCCGTAGTCAATCGTCTTCGTCGTATTGATCCAGTAATGATGAAACCATTTCAGATCCATTCCGGAAACCTTCTGAGCAATATGCAGGAAATCTCTGTAAGAAGGATGCTTCATGCTCCACTGGTCATAATATTGCTTTAATGTTTCTGCAAGATTTTCCTCCCCCATAATATATCCTAACTGTACCAGATACAATTCTCCTTTTACATAAGTAGAATATGTATAAGCTGAACCGTTGTCATGATGATCTCCTAACCAGACTGCAGGTTCTTCAATTTTTTTCTTAATAAAGTTTCTATAAGCATTCAGGCTGTTCGCAAAAGGGTTTGGAAGTTCATTTTTCGGCGGGAATAACTGGTTCATCACAAAGTTTTCGGCATAGCTGGTAAAACCTTCATCCATCCACGGATACATACTTTCATTGGTTGCCAACATTTGCTGATACCATGAGTGAGCTCCTTCATGCGCCATTAATCCCATCAATCCTTCAATATTTTCAGCTTCTCCTAAAATCATCGTACACATTCCGTACTCCATTCCTCCGTCTCCACCTTGTATAAAGGCATAGGTAGGATAAACATATTTCCCGAAATGAGCATTCATCAGCTGGAAATATTTCGTTACATACGGTTGAGCCTGTTCCCACACTTTAGTCTTTTCATTATTCTGATATACTAAAAATACTTTCGGACCTTGAGGAACGTCAAAACTTTTTACAATATAATCTCTGTCTGCACTCCATGCAAAATCAAGCATATTTTTGGCTGTCCATTTCCAAACCGCTTTCTTATCTTTTTCAGTTTTAATTTTTGCATTGGCATCATATCCTTTTACCTCCATCGAGTTTTGAAGAATCCCTCCTGCTCCTACAACATAGTCTTTATTAATTTTAATATTGACTTCAAAAT
>JAFAAJ010000162.1 GCA_023426625.1 Bacteroidota bacterium | reverse complement strand
AAGGCTACAAATACGCCCCCGATGAGTACGGCAACGAATATCAAAAATCCTTTACTTTCTATGGACTGATAAAAGGCAACACCTCCCCATCCAAAACCTAACAAGAAATTGACAAGGTTCCTTAAAGAGAATAAATGAAAAGGAGTATCATGATCCATGATATCATCAAAATCCCCAAGACTGGAATGATCACTGCCAATAAAAGTAAGAATAGTCTGAATTAAGAAAAAGAAACTGGATCCTATGGCGATATACCAAAATCCCTGATGAAGAGAATCTAAATTCTGTAGAAATTCGAACATGAATATGTGTTTTTCTCAAATATAATCAAAAAACACGATATATCCTATAAAAAAAGACAGGTTTACAAAAAACCTGTCTCAAAAAATATATCTGTTGTTATTTTTTACTCTACGCTTATTACTTTTTCAATTTCCGGAGCGTGTTGCTTGATTGTATTCTCAACCCCTAATTTTAGCGTTGAAAAATTCAGTGAGCAACCGGAACAGTTTCCTAACAGCTTTACAAAAACCTGATTATCCTTCACATCAATAAGCTCTATATCTCCTCCATCCTTATTCAGGAACGGTCGGATGCTATCCAGAGCTTCCATTACCCTTGTTACGGTATCTTCGTGTGTTATGTTTGTATCCATATTTTTTTTCAGTTCGATTTGGTTTTCAAATCTTGGTTGAGTAATTATTACTTAGCTTTCGGTGAACATCCTGCCATCGTTGTGATCTTCACAGCTTCTGTCGGAGGAAGCAGCTTGTTTCTTTCCACAAGACTTTCTACCATTTTCTTCGCTGTTTCTGTATAGATCTCTGCAATTTTTGAATTTTCCTGTAAAGCAGCCGGTCTTCCTACATCTCCTGCTTCTCTGATGCTTTGTATCAACGGAATTTCTCCCAATACAGGAATTCCAAGATCTTCAGCCAGATATTGTGCTCCCTGGTTTCCAAAGATATAATATTTATTTTCAGGCAGTTCTTCCGGTGTAAAATACGCCATATTTTCGATTAATCCAAGAACCGGAATGTTAATACTTTCCATCTGGAACATGGCAATCCCTTTTCTTACGTCCGCTAAAGCCACATGTTGAGGTGTACTTACGATCACTGCTCCGGTTACAGGAACTTCCTGAATGATGGATAAGTGAATATCGCCGGTTCCCGGAGGAAGGTCAATTAATAAGAAATCCAGTTCTCCCCAAGCAGCATCCCTGATCATTTGGTTCAATGCTTTTGAAGCCATCGGACCTCTCCATACTACTGCCTGATTAGCTCCTGAAAAATATCCTATTGAAAGCATTTTTACTCCATAATTCTCAATAGGTTTCATTAAATTCTTCCCTTCAATTTCCACAGAAACCGGCTTCTGACCTTCAGTATCAAACATCGTAGGAACAGACGGCCCATAAATATCAGCATCCAGCAATCCTACTTTAAAGCCCATTTTAGCCAAAGTAACTGCTATATTTGCTGCTACTGTAGATTTTCCCACACCTCCTTTTCCTGAAGCAATGGCAATGATATTCTGTATTCCGGGAATTTGTTTTCCTTTGATCTGACTTTGCTGAATTTCACTGGGTTCCGGAGAAACGATTTTTAATTTTAAATGAACTTCTTCACCAAACTCACTTGCAAAAGCCTGTTTCATGGCTGCTTCCAGCTTTTTCTTCTCATGCATTGCGGGTGAATGTGCCGTCATATCAATATAAACATCATTTCCCATTATCTGCAGGTTATTCACCAAATCATCAACTTCTATCTCTTTAAGGAAATTTTGAACCTTTTCTTTCGTCAACATAATAAGTATAAATTGTTCACAAATTTACGGAAATTTTAGCTATTTAGAATAAGTAAACGTAATCATAGACAAATTCTTTTATACTACTGATTTTTATAGTATTTTTAGGAACTTTTTAAATAGAAAAATGAAAAAAACATTAATTGTTCTTTTAGGAATTGTTGCCCACAGTTTATTTTCTCAAAATTACTCTCAATACGTCAATCCTTTCATCGGAACCGGAGGTCACGGACACACATTTCCGGGAGCCATTGTTCCTTTCGGGATGGTACAGCTTTCACCGGATACCAGAATTGATGGAAGTTGGGACGGCTGTAGCGGATATCACTATTCGGATTCTGTTATTTATGGGTTTTCGCATACCCATCTGAACGGGACCGGAGTTTCAGATTACGGAGATATTATGCTAATGCCTACGATGGGAAAGCCAAGCCTGAACAGTAAAGATTATTCTTCATCGTTTTCGCATAAAAATGAAAAAGCTTCGGCAGGATTTTATTCCGTTAAGCTTGACAAAAACAATATCGATGTGCGCCTTACCACAACAAAAAGAGTGGGCTATCATGAGTATATTTTCAACAAGGCAGGAAATGCCAATATTATTCTGGATCTGAATCACAGAGACAAATTACTGGAAGGTGAAGTAAGAATCATCGACAGCAAGACCATTGAAGTTTTCAGAAGAAGCGAAGCATGGGCAACCAACCAATATATCTATTCAAAAATTGAGTTTTCAAAACCTGTAAAAGTTTCAAAAAAAGAAATAAACGGGAAACAGGAAAACAATCTTTACACAGGAACACAATTGGCATTGGCTTTCTCTACTCAGGTTAAAAAAGGAGAAAAGATCAATATTAAAGTTGCCCTTTCTCCGACCGGTTATGAAGGTGCGGCAAAAAACATGCTTGCAGAAGGAAAATCCAACTATTTTGAAGCGGTAAGAAAGCAAGCCGTTGCAGACTGGAACAAAGAACTTTCAAAAATAGAGGTAAAATCCAAGGACAAAGATAAACTGACGGTTTTCTACACCGCCATGTACCATGTTTTCACTCAACCGAATATCAATATGGATGTTGACGGTATATACAGAGGAAGGGATAATAAGCTCTACACAGCAAACGATTTCGGGTATTATTCCGTGTTCTCTCTTTGGGATACCTTCCGAGCCGCACATCCATTGATGACCTTAATCGACAGAAAAAGAACGGCTGATTTCATCAATACTTTCATCAAACAATATGAACAGGGAGGAAAACTTCCGGTTTGGGAGCTGGCTTCTAACGAAACGGAATGCA
>JAFAAJ010000099.1 GCA_023426625.1 Bacteroidota bacterium | reverse complement strand
AGCTTCCACAGTTACCTGAAACGATCCTGTAAAATAAAATATGATCGACATGAAGTAAAACGGAAGTGTATAGCTGTTTTTAAGCTGATACCAAGCTCCTTTGAATGTTAACAGGAAATTGGTTGTTCCTGCCGCTACCGGAATCAGCATTCCTACACTTGCCACAATAGCAGTCGTCTGTAATCTCCATGGAATTGCACTGAAAATAAAGTGATGCGTCCCTATCAAAGTATAAAACAAAACATGCGTCCAGAAAGCTAAAGCACCCAAACTGTACGAATAAATCGGCTTATTGAGTTGTTGTGGAAGAAAATAATACATTAATCCCAGATTGATCAGCATAAACCACATCCCGATCGCCTGATGCATATAATATCCCTGAGTAATGGTTTCTCCTACTCCGTCCTGCCATAAAGGAATATATCCTACCAAAATGACAATGACAATAAACATGAAACCGGAAATAATATACCAGTTCGATATGTATATTTCTTTTACAACTCGCTTTACAACAGGTTTAAACAAATTATAGGAAGAAATGGCAACTCCAAGTCCGAAAGTGCCCATAATAGGCCAAATGTATTCTCTGTATTCTCCACCGCCGTTGTTCACTCCTGCAAGCAAAGAGATTGTACCGGCAAGAACGGCAGCATTAATGAGGATAAGGGTAAGATATCCATATTTAATATTATAATTTTCAACATTGCTGACTCTTGTCACCACATAATAGGAAAATCCTACCATAGCAAGTGACGCCCAACCCCAGAACACCGCATTCGTGTGAGCCGGCCGTAATCTTCCGAAACTTAGCCAGCTTGTATGTTCAACATCCGGTGCAACGTATTTTATCCCTGCATATAAGCCAAAAGTAGTCCCTATTATTAACCAGAAGATAGCCGTTCCGAGAAAATAAAGGATAAGTTTGCTGAGTTCAGGAGAAACATATTGCCGGAAAGAGGAAGTTCTTCTTTTGGTAGGGAAAACCCTCAATTCTTCTACAGCATTGATATTTCTGATGATCCCTTTCTTGTCGACAGGCGGTAAATTTCCGGAAAGCCGGGTTTCTTCAGATTCAACCTGATATTCCTCTTCATGTTCTGCTGTATCTTCCTGAAAATTATCAAGCTTTTCTTTTTTAGCTTCAGCAACTTCTTTTCGTCTCAATATCTTCGCATAAATAGACAAAAACTTAAAAACGAGTACCACCAATCCGGCTATAATGATCATTAACATTAATACCAATGTGATCTGTATACCCGTCTGGTTAAATAATGACGATTCTGCCATAATGAAGAATTACAGATTAACTGGCGATGTTTCACCAGAGATTCGACTTGATTGTATCGGTTATTCTAAAAAGAATCTTTATTGATACTTATCCAGCATCAATCCCGTCTTCATTATCCATGAAAAACGTAATGTTAAAATCTATTTGCTGTTTTTGATAGAATCCACATCATATGCCGTACTGTCCATAGGAAGTGTATTGTCCCCGGAATCCGGCGTAATGGGAGCTGTACCGGAAACCATGCTGTCTCCTGTATTCAGACTGTCGATATGAGTGGGTTGGGTTTGAGTCTCCTTTTTACAACTGACCAGAAAACTGCCTGCAAATAAGATAAGTAATACGATCGATTTCATAATATTAAATTTTGTGATTGGTGTGAATCAAAGGTATAAACTTGCTCTTGGCTATTTTATGACTGGCATCATAAAAGGACAGGTTAATCATTAATTAAGCTAAAAAGTCTAATTATCAATAATATATATCATTTTATCTGAAAGAGTTTTCTTTAGTTTTACCTCTTACAAGAATAGTAGTGATGTGTTGGATCAGTTCATAAATGACGATATAAATCCCAATCATCAATCCCAATCCAAAAACTCCAAATATTACATGCAGCCATTGCATGGAATCCTGAAATTTTCCAAAATGAACCTCATCTGAAAAATAAAGCCATTCGGAACGTTTGACTCCCATGACAATCAGGATCAACCAGAAACCTACAAAAGAAATATTGAAGATCCTGCTTCCCAGAAAAATAGTTTTTTTCACTTTTGATCTCATTCCTTTTACATTTTCCAGGATAAAACTCACAGAAGACAACAGAATAGTAGTATTGATCCCAATGATAGTTCCCATGGAATGAGCCACCGTAATATGTGTTCCGTGTGTAAAAAGATTAATTGCCGGAATGGAAATCAGCAACGCTAAAAACAGGTTCAGGAAGATCCAGAATTCAGAGAGCATCAACATACGATAGGATACGGAAAACTGCTTTTTCCTTTGTGCCGGAATATCTTTTTTCCAGAGATAAATGATTCTTAACAGAATGAGCCATTCCGTCATACTGATGATATACGCTAAATAACGGATCCATTCTGCATTCGGAACGGGATAGACATGATGTGCCCAATTGAACATTACATTTATAAGACCGAGAAAGAAAAAGAAGAACCCTGTTTTTGAATGGCTGTAACCGGAATTTCCGCTGTTTCTTTCCATCACATACATAGAAGTACCGTACACCAGCATATTCCAGGCTCCTACATACGCACCGCCTGCTTTCCACTGCATGGTAAGGTTTTGAGTATAATGTTCTCTAAAATAAGGCAGAATCCAAAGATGGGCTTCTGTGAAATGAAAGATCATCAGTACAATTCCCGTTCCCCACATCCAGTAATAGACAGGCCAACCGGAAAAAGTACGCCACATCACACGAAAATAATAAATCCCGAACAGAATCCATCCTAAAAGTATCGGCACATAGAAACCATGAGGAAATTCCAGATATTCTTTTCCCTCAAACTTCTTCAGAATATAACAAGCTGCAATCAATACCCCCGTAAGTGTAAAGACCCAAAACTGCCATTTCATAATCCCTGAATCTGCCTTATCATTCTGAATATACCACATGATCCCGCCAATAGCTGTCATAAAGATCCATGAAAGAGCAAAAAGAGTATGCAACGGCCGAAGAACCGTAAAGGGAAGTATCGTTTTAGCAAAATCCGGAACGGCATACTGTACACCGGATAAAAAACCAACAAAAAGACACAGCACCAGACTCAACAGTCCGATCAGCATATAATAAAAAGGATAAGCGTTATTTTTCATTTGTTACTTTTTGTGGATAGTCTACCCATCCGCTGTAATTGATCACGGCATTTCGGGTCGGATAATACCCTGTTTTATCAACTTCTTTTAAAAATTGTAGGATCTGCTCCTGCTGTTCAGGTGAAAAATCGAATTTGGGCATGGATTTGATCCCGCTGATCATCATTACCTTCAAATATTCATCACTTTTATTGAGTCTGGACGTAACATTGGTAAGATCCGGACCTAAATATCCACCCAGACCATACAGTTGATGACACGCGTTACAATTATTTTCCAGCCACAGTTTTTCGCCGTTCAAGGCTTTTTGTGAAAGCTTAAAATCACCGTAATCTGCCTTTTCAGTATAAATTTCCCTATTGTAGAATGCGTAAATGATAATCATGAAAAGAAAGATACCCGTGTAGTATTTATTCATCTTCATTGATATTATGTTGTATGAATCTAAGTCTGCAATGATCTTTAAATAAAACATTATTCAGTTCGGGGACGTTGGGAGCCGGGATCTGCCGGAATAAGGCTGAGTAAAAATGTGTACTTTTTTTCTGCTCCTGAACATATAGGATAATTTCCATCCCCGTAATACTCCTCATAATGAATACTTTAATTACTTGAAATGATGATAATACAACTCTGAATCACATACTCCATTCATCAGTTTTTATGTATAGAATAACATGATTTATGACACAAAAATAGAAAAAAAATCCATAATAAGACAAAAATGTCTTATTTATAATATCTTTGTGTAAGAATATTAGATTATTTAAAAAAACTGAAACAATGAACGCAAATTTATCTTCCGCCCACAGAATTCTTTTT
>JAFAAJ010000031.1 GCA_023426625.1 Bacteroidota bacterium | reverse complement strand
ATAATGGAAAATCTCCCGCTGTATTCTCTAACAAGATCGCAATGAAACGCTCCATAGACCCGAATGGTGCTCTGTGGATCATTACCGGTCTGTGTTTTTCATTATCGCTTCCGATATAGTGAAGATCGAATCTTTCCGGAAGGTTATAATCTACCTGGATAGTTCCCAACTGCCATTTTCTTCCTAAAGCATCTTTCACCATGAAATCAAGCTTCGGTCCGTAGAATGCAGCTTCACCGTATTCCACAACAGTTTTCAATCCTTTGTTTTTAGCAGCCGTAATGATTGCATTTTCTGCTTTTTCCCAGTTCTCATCAGAACCGATGTATTTTTCTCTGTTATCAGGATCTCTTAAGGAAACCTGAGTCACAAAATCTTCAAAACCTAAAGATCTGAACACGTACAATACAAGATCGATTACCGCTTCAAATTCGCCTAAAAGCTGATCCGGAGTACAGAAAAGATGGGCATCATCCTGAGTAAATCCGCGAACCCTTGTCAATCCGTGAAGTTCTCCACTTTGCTCATATCTGTACACAGTCCCGAACTCTGCATATCTCTTCGGAAGGTCTCTGTAACTCCATTGAGAAGTTTTATAGATTTCACAGTGATGAGGGCAGTTCATAGGCTTCAGCATGAATTCTTCTCCTTCGTTCGGAGTTTTGATCGGCTGGAAGCTATCTGCACCGTATTTGTCCCAGTGTCCTGATGTTACGTACAATTCTTTTGCTCCAATGTGAGGTGACATTACGAATTCATAACCGCCTTTTTTCTGAGCTTCGGAAAGGAAGTTCTCCAGTTTTCTTCTTAAAGCTGTTCCTTTTGGCAGCCATAACGGAAGACCTGCACCTACTTTTTCAGAGAACGCGAAAATTCCAAGTTCTTTACCTAGTTTTCTGTGATCTCTTCTTTTAGCTTCCTCCAGTCTTTCAAGATATTCTGTAAGTTCTTTCTGTTTAGGGAAAGATATACCGTAAACTCTTGTCAACTGAGGGTTTTTCTCATTTCCTCTCCAGTAGGCACCGGCTGCATTCAGGATCTTCACCGCTTTTACGATTCCTGTATTCGGAATGTGTCCACCACGGCAAAGGTCTGTGAAGTTATCGTGTGTTACAAAAGTGATTTCTCCGTCATTAAGATTAGAGATCAGTTCCACTTTGTAAGGATTGTCTGCATATACTTTTAATGCTTCTTCTTTAGAAACAGGGTATAATGAGAATGTTGATCCTTTCTTAGCGTTTTCCAAGATTTTCTTTTCAATTTTCTCAAAATCCTTTTCAGATAAACTTTCGTCTCCAAAGTCCACATCATAATAGAATCCGCTTTCGATAGCCGGACCTATTGTTAACTTAGCATTAGGATAAAACTCAAGGATAGCCTGTGCCAAAAGGTGGGCTGAAGAATGCCAGAAAGCTTTCTTTCCAAGGTCATCATTCCATGTCAACAGCTGTACCGTAGAATCCGTGGTGATAGGTGTGGTGATCTCTACTTGTCTGTCATTAACAATTGCGGAAATGGTATTTCTAGCCAATCCCTCGCTTATAGATTTTGCCACATCTAGAGGAGTAACTTCTCCTTCGAATTCTCTGACACTATTGTCTGGAAGTGTAATTTTTATCATTGTTTACTAAGAAATTTATAAGATGCAAAAATACGGATTTTTATTTAAAATAGTACAATTTGCATTTATTTTGAAGCAAGAATTCAGGCAAAATTTCTGATTTTTCCTTAATTTCTTTATATTCTTCATTATGAGTGGTATAAATACAGATGCGTATTGTGTTTTAACAGGTTTATTTATTAATTTCAGCGATGAATTTTTAACGATGGAAAGACATGACCGATTTAATTGTATTTAAAGACAGATTCTGCATTTCGACGGATAAAATGAAACTGGATATTGATTCTGTCCACGAGTTTTTATCAACAAAGGCTTATTGGTGCTTAAACATTCCTAAAGAAACAGTTCGTAAATCCATAGAAAACTCTTTATGTTTCGGTGTTTATGACGGCGACAAGCAAATCGGTTTTGCAAGGGTGATCTCTGATTTTTCAACGATTGCTTATTTGGGAGATGTTTATATTTTGGAAGAATACAGGGGAAACGGATTATCCAAATGGTTAATGGAAATCATTATGAATCATCCTGAACTGCAAAATTTACGAAGGTGGATCTTGTTGACGGGAGATGCGCATGGACTTTATCGTCAGTTTGGCTGGAATGACATTGCAGATCCTCCAAAATGGATGGAAAAACACGATAAAAATATTTATTCAAATAAAAAATACTAAGCTTTCACTTAGTATTATCTGTTTTACCTGATTTATTCCTGGAAGGTTTCTGAACATCTTCCTTCTCAATATCAGGCGGATTGGTCTTTTTAGATGAGGCAGGAATATTGGGAAAATCCTGATTTTGTTTTCTGGATTCTGCTGTATTGGCAGATTCTTTTTTACTGTTTTTTCCTTTTGAATCCATAGCTTTGAAATTTTAGAGTCCTAGAATACCTAGCTGACCTGTTTTGTCTTCTATGGTATAATTCAAAGCCTTTGCCAAAACGAAAATGTTGTTGAGATTTTCCATTAATTGTTTGCGTCCTTCATTTCTCAGCTTATTCTGATCTACTGATCTTATGGCTGTATTTTTAGCCTTCAGAGTGACATTTTTAATATCTTTTTCCGAAATCCTATTGAAAAACGAATCATCCATTGATTGTATTTCCACACTTGGAGTGATTCTTATATCTGCATCAGGTAATTCTGTAATAATCAGCTTCTTGTTAATGGAATCCACTTCCATTTTCATTTTGTTGAGATCATAGGAGACCTGCGCCGTAGTTTTCGTGTATGTGATGATGTTATTGCTGGTCACTTCACTTCCGAGAAACTCATAGCTCATCTTTGTTTTCTGCATACTCGACATATTCTGTTCCAGTACAACCATTTTGTTCATCTTGGAAATCTGATTGGTCAGGATATAATAATCCGACTTTTCAGTCTTTTTGCTAAGGCTGAAACAGGATTTAAAACCAAAAAACAGGAGCAACATGACGGCAACTCCTGCTAAAAATGATATAATGATCTTATAATTTTTCAATGCTAATTGAATATTTCTTTGATTACAGATTGGTCATCTTTCTTTAAGATCTCAACAAGATCCCTTTCTATATAACCTGTTGTTGGCATTTCTATGATCCTTCCGAGTTCTTTGCCATATTTCTCAACAATGATGGTAGGAACTTTCTGGATATTATAACGTGCTTCATCGCCGGTTGGAGATTCTTTTTTACGGTTCACCGCAATGATCGTCAGTTTTGTGTCCGGATATTTCACTTCCTCCAAAATCTTCATTAGTCTTGGAAAATCTCTGTGACTGTCTTCACACCAGGTTCCCATGAACACTATGATATTGTAAGAATTGATCTTGTTCTTTTTAAGTTCACTTACTGCCTTTTGATCCAGAACATATTCATCATGTTCCTTTACATACCAATCTGCGTAAGGTGCTTTTAAAAACTGGTCTTTCAGCTGATGTCCCAAAAGCATTTTACCGTCGTTCTGGGTTTCCACTTCACGGTTTACTACCACTTTTTGTGCGTTGTATAGCTGTGCTGATAAAATCAGGCCTGAAATGACAACAATTTTTGTAATCAGTTTTTTCATATTATTTCTCAATGATTGCTTTCAGATCAGCAGGAGAGTAGTATTTGTTCTTAAGGACTTTGTGATCTGCCTTTCTGTAAACATTATATTTTTCTCCGGACTTTT
>JAFAAJ010000016.1 GCA_023426625.1 Bacteroidota bacterium | reverse complement strand
TCGGAGTTCTGGATATTGATCCGAAACACCTGCAACCTTTTGCTCCTGGAATTGAAATTCTTGGGGCAAGTTCCGATATGATGATCCTGGATCTCGGAGATAACGTCAATAACTATCATGTAGGAGACACCATAGATTTCAGCATGAATTATATGGCTGTTCTTCGGGCGATGAATTCAGAATATGTTGATAAGGTAATCGACAATACGATCCGTCCGGATAACCTCAAAATACTTGAACACAAAAGTTGACCCCCTTTATAAAACATATCATTTAAAGGATTATGGCATTTTTTATGTTTATGTTTATGTTTATATTTAATGAAAAATTGAATCTTGAAGCATAAAATTCTATCGGTTACTTTAAACAAGCTTAAAACTCATTCTTCTATGCGGAATGAGTTTCAGATCATGTCTTTCACCCAATTCCGGGAAAAGCTGCAACAGGAACCGAATTTACATTTTAAAAATAAATTCTACACCGTTCTACTGTTTAATGATGCTTCAGGTTCTATTGTCATAGACGATCTGCAATTTGATGTACAGCCCCAAAAGTTTTTTTTCATTAATTATAATCAGGTCTATCATTTTACGGACAGTCAGGATATGGAAGGCAATGTACTGATGTTCACCAAATCGTTTTATAACTATGTTTATACCGGCAATAAAAAGATCAAAAGTGACTCCGCACTCAATGATGTTGCTCCTTTTATTATAGCTTCTGATGAAAATCTGACGGATCTTACCCAAACTTTTGAAGAACTGCGCAATGAATATTCCAAGAGCAAACTACTTCGTAAAGAAATCATCTGTCTCCTACTGAAAGTTTTTGTATTAAAATACATCAGAAACTCTAATAAAAAACACAGGATCAGTAAATTTATAGATCATAAAAAGCAGATTGTAGAAGATTTCAGCAATCTGGTCAACCAGCATTACAAGGAACTAAAAACCACGTCACAATATGCACAAAAGCTCAACTTCAGTCCTAATTACCTCAATGCTCTGATAAAGGAAAGCCTGGACATTTCTGCAGGACAGTTCATTAAAAACAGGGTTATTCTGGAAGCAGAACGATTGCTTCTTCATACCTCACTATCGGTGACGGAGATCTCTTATGAACTCGGTTTCGATGACAATTCTCATTTTGGCAAGTACTTCAAATCAGCCACAAAATATTCACCCAAACAATATAGATTATTAAAACTGGGGAAAAGTTTTAATGGATATGAAGAGAACTTATGATGTGTGCTCCTTTCAAAAATGATCCGGAATAAAATGAAAAAAACGCTGCAAACATTTCGTTTACAGCGTTTAGCTTGTGGGTCTCTAACCTTGCGGAGAGAGAGGGATTCGAACCCCCGGACCTGTTACAGTCAACGGTTTTCAAGACCGCCGCATTCGACCACTCTGCCATCTCTCCTGAACTTCGACTAGCAGTCGTTTTCAGTGGTGCAAATATAGAATGTTTTTCTTTTGCACCAAAACTTTTTTATAAGAAATTTTAACAAACCTTAATAATAAGCTAGAAATCAGGTGGATTATTTTCGTGAAATCTATTACATTTACTTATAATCCTATATTTTTTAATTAATTATGGTTTTCCGTAATGATTATATTTTTGCTTTCTATAATATTGTCCGTAATATGGAATAAAAAATAACTAACTAATAATCATTAAACTAAACATCATGGCAAAAAGCAGAGGGTTTTCCATTTATTTATTGAAACCTACGTTTTCAGCAGAAAATGCTCTTAAAGAGGATCATAACCTAGAACAAATAAATGAGGATAACACAAATCTTCCTGATGATTCAATCATGTATATTTCAGATAAACCAGGAAATGCTCCTTGGTGGAAGAATTATTGGGGACTAGACATAGATCTATATCAAACACAAAAAGGGGCTATTATTTTCTTACTCGTTGATGACCGTTGGATAGCTTTAACTTTTGGAAGCACATATCACCAACTTAAGGATAATTCTTTTGAGTATGACTTTGGTTTAAGAACTACTTTAAATGCACTTGACCCTAAAAAAATTAAGTCTACAGATATATTACAACCAGAGAACGCTAAACGCCAAAGAATTCAAAGCCCAATAGCTTCAAGTTTGAATTTTTTTGATATTCGTCATGATGAATCTATTATTAAAAAATTAACAGGTTCTGTGAAAGCAGAATATAATGATTTGTTTAAAAATGCAACAGGAGCTAATAGCTTAAGAATTTCTTCAGATCTTCCACCTGAACAAATTATAGATTTATGCAGATCACTTATTGAAATTTATGAAAAAGAAGACTATCTTCAAACGTTTCCAGACATCCGTAATATAGAACCCGTAAGAGATCCAGACATAATAATACAACTTAATGGAAAGTTATTAGATGCATTTACGGAAGCTCCCAGAGAACTTGTATTATCTATACCTGAAATAGTTGATTATTCAGATCCTTTTAAAGTAAAATATTCAGGCGCAGGAAAAAGTGGTTTAGAATACAATGATGTTTTTATTGCGGGTTATAGAGAATATCTTCAAGAGCGTAATACTCAAATTGATGACGTAGATCAATTTCATCGTCATTATATGTCAATTATGAATGAGAATGGAAATATAATTAAACAATATGAGATATATAAAAGTTTTTTATTTGAATGTGAATTAAATGGAGAAACTTATCATTTATGTGAAGGAGAATGGTATTTTATTGAAACGGATTTTATCAATAGATTAGAAACATCCCTTAATCCCTATTTTATTGATAATCACAGTTTTTTACATCCTTGTAATAAAGTAAGGGAAGATGCCTACAATAATTCTGTTAGTACTGCAAATACAGATGTTATATGTTTGGATAAAAAAAACATAGCCCCAACAGGGCAAACACAGGTAGAGCCATGTGATCTAATTTCAATAATAGATGATACACTTCATTTAGTTCATATAAAGATTTCTACTCGCTCATCTAGTTTAAGTCATTTGTTTAATCAAGGAGTTAATTCTATTGAATTATTGAGATTAGAAAAAGAGTCTCAACAAAAGCTAAAAGAATTAGTAGATAATAACCCTGAAATTTGTATGCTAATAGATAATAGTAAATTTAGTGTAACCTATGGATTGATCACTAAAAAAAACGCAAATCTTCGTGCAAAAAGTTTACCCATTTTTTCTCGTATTAGTTTGCTCCGAACAGTAAATTCTTTAAAAATAATGGGAATTCCCTGTTCAATATTTTTAATATATGATAATATTGAAAGAAAAGATAATAACGCAGTTGATATAGATTAAAATTATATTATTGTTATTATTTTAAATCTTGTTGGTTGTGTTTGTCACATATAACTATAGCTTAAATAATTTAGATGTTACATCTAATACTATTTTTATTCTGTATAACTCTAAAGAAAACAAAATTTCTCTATATTTGCTAAAACACGATACATCCTATGGAAAAGCTAAGAACTCTAAGAAAGCAAAGGGGCTACACGCAAGAATATATGTCGAAAATAATATCAACAGATGTTTCCAACTACTGCCGTAAAGAAAGTGGTGATGTAAAGATATTCGATGACGAATGGGAGAAGTTAGCCAAAGCTTTAGAGGTTCCTGTTGAAGAAATTAAAGAAGATAGACCTTCTAGCGTGGTACAAAATTTAACTTTTAATGATCAAAGCACCAATAGTCAATCTGGTAATTATAATCAATATAACTACAACATTCCGGATTATGTATTGGAAAATCAACAGGAATACATCAACCTATTGAAAAAAGAAATAGAAGCTTTAAAAGCTGAAATCGAAAAGCTAAAATCAAAAAAATAGTCCCGTTTATCTATACCGATCAACTGCTCCGCTAAGAGCAGTTTTTTTATGACGATAATGGCCGTTTCATTTCATGCGCATAAGTTAGTCAATTCATGCGCATGAGTTGATGAAGTTACCCGCATAAGTTTACTACATGATAAGCATGAGGTTATGAAAATAAATAACAGTTTTCAATTCTCTACATTGAAGATTTACATTTATTTCAAAAAACATTTTCAAATTTTATCTGTTTCGCAACAATTGGTCTTTTTATTTTGTTTTTTTAAGTGCTTTTGTGTTGTTTTACATTTCATGTTTAACACAAATTTTAAAAAAATGCCAATTACATTTAATGTTATTCCAAGAAAGAATATCCAGAGTCCTCAGGATCCGCCAAAATTCTATGCAGACATCGTAGGAAACGGCAAAACCACGATGGACGACCTCGCTAAGTACGCCTCCTCAGTATCCACCGTATCGAAGGGCGATATACTCGCCGTCCTGGAAACCACTTTCTCCAAGATCGCCGAAGACGTTGCAGACGGCAAAATAGTGTACGTAGGAGAATACTTCACCATACAGGCAGGTGGTTCCAGCGAAGGGAAAGATACCCCTGAAGAGGTAAACGCCACAAGCATCAAAAGCGTGAAAGCGATCTTCCGCCCCGGAAAGCTGATCAAAAATGCGTTGAAACTGGCGACATTCCAGAAGAGGTAGGTTTATCAGGGAGGTTTTTTATCGCAAAGGTTTTATCATGCGAATGGATATTTAAAGGGAGCAAAGAACGCAATCAACAAGGTGATTGGATGAAGCGGACGTTTTAAAACATTTTACCTAAATAACCTGAGTTCGGGGTAAGCTTATATACCACGCAAAGCTAAACAAAAGTATTAATCACATGGTTTTTAAAAATTTAAGATATACAAAGGCGTGAAACTTATCAAA
>JAFAAJ010000247.1 GCA_023426625.1 Bacteroidota bacterium | reverse complement strand
TCCGAGAGAGGGGGTACTTTTGAGACAACCTCTTTTTTTATTTTATTTCTTAATGAATTTCAGTTTTTTATCTTTTATCTGAATAAAATAGACTCCTTTTACCAAATGATGAATATTGATTCGATCTGAAGTTTTTCCGTCAGCCAGTTTCTGCCCTACTGCGTTATAAATTTCAAATTTTGTTTCCGAAGAAATTCCGGAAATATGCAGAACATCGGATGCAGGATTAGGATAAACAGCTATTTCCTGGCTTTTTGAGATATCATCGGTAGATAATCCCGGACCAAAGATCACCCGATAATCTTCCACCTCTCCAACAGGAATTGTACCACAAGGCGAGGAAATTGTTCCGGAACTTACAATCACTCTCATCGTAGTTCCACAACTTCCACCGGAAATAGAACCCGCAGGAACCGAAAAATTAGCCGTTATTGGTGTTGTAAGACTTGAAGCGGAATCTAAAATTTGCTCTGTAGATTCAAAAGTTCCGTTTCCGTTGAAATCTATCCATGCACTCACCGCAGCCGGACTCTGGCTTCCGGACCAAGACTTGGTTACAGAAAGCACATTATTGTTACTACCCGGCGCCAAATGCACATGCAGAGCCGGATTGTTATAATAATTTGAATAATTTGCAGCTAAAGAAGTGTTATTGATCTGAGACATTCCGCCCGAGGTAACCGTTACATTGGAAATATATGTTGCCGAACTTGTAGATGAAGACATACAATAATTTAAGCTGGTTACAAAAACAATAATTTTAGAAACATCCGAGGGATTTGCCGCATCACGTATCCTCACTTCATATGCTGTACAAGGCTGTAAAGCTGTAAGAGAAAAGGTTGTAAGAGCCCCGACAGGCACAATTACCCATGCGCTATAACCTACCTGTCTGAATTCAACAATACTTTGATTACTGGGTATCGGATCCCAGGAAATGGCCGCAGAAGTAAAAGTTACATTAGATATTGTTATATTTACAGGAACTGTAAAAGTCTCTATTTTTGAGGTTAAGTTTCGGAAATTTTCACCTTGGTAAAATACAATTCCAACCGCAAAAAGAGAAAAACAAAGTAGTTTTTTTATCATATATAATTATTTTATTACAATCCTGGAAATTAATTAAAAAAACTTAAAACCCTCTTACATTTTGTCTGTATAAATTATATTTTTCACATATTCCTTATGAAATCAATTTTGAAATATTCCTTTTAAAATATTTAATTTATATATTTGGCTTATCAAATGAGTTTATGATGATTTCTGTAAATAAAGCATTTTATATATCCGTTTTCAGTGTTTTTTCACTAGCATTTATCAAAGGGCAGAATAAAGTTCCTTTTGGGGTGGTAAAAGCAGAAGAAGGTTATGCAATGGTACGTGTACCCAAAGACAATTACAGAAAAATCGTTGATAAGATCCGTATGAAAACCGGTGATGTTTTCATGTATGTAAAACCCGCTCCGGGAGAAACCGACTGGATCTGGATAAAATACCCCGAAAAACCGGAAGTAGAAAAGCCTTTTATACGATATGACAGCCTGAATAAGGAAGGTATGGTAAATAAAGACCGTATCGCATTTATAGATCAGCTGCCTCATTACACACCTTCAAAATCTAAAAACGGCAGGTCCATCATTTTCACAGATGATACCGATCCTAAAATTCCGACCGCCCAAAGAAGCAAAGTGATTATTGATATTTATCCTTCGTATGCAAAAATCAAAAAGCAGGAAAAAGATGTCAATGGCAATATTATTAAAATTGATAAAGTAAAATCATGGGGTATCGGCAAAGAGCTTCCTGAAGATTTAACGGAAGTAAAATCTGTACGGATTCAACAACCCGGAAGAGGTTCTGTATTCGTAAGAGATGCCATCAAAAATATGTTTGTTCCTACTATGGACTTTAATAACGTTGGAGTAACGGCTCTCGACAAGGATCATATTTTTCTGTACATGACCAACGGCTCAGGGGAAAACAGATATACCACCATCTGGACCATCAAAGAAGGTAAGGCTATAAGCCAGATCATTTATAATAATCCTGAATAGTTACCGGATTTCGCATATTATCCTTATTTTTGCCTCTGAAAAGCTTATGCTTATTCATCAAATAGAATTTGGTTCTGTTTAGCTACAGATTAAAAGGGAATCGTGTGAAAATCACGAACTGTCGCGCAACTGTAAGTAACGGAAAGTCTTTATTAATGAGCCACTGTGCTGTGCATGGGAAGGAAATAAAGATGTTACAAGTCAGGAGACCTGCCTTTTCTTTAAACAAAAAACTTTCGCGATCTGAAGTTTATTGATCTGATGGATGTATGGGAATCTTCATTCCCGTTATCATTCTGTTTGTTCCAATATTTTCATTTCGCTTTTAATAATAATGAAATATGAATACAGAAGAAAGAATTGAAGCATCCAAAACTAAGATTTTCAAAGCGGTTTTCCCCAACACCACCAATCATTACGATACTCTTTTCGGAGGAACAGCCATGCAGCTTATGGATGAAGTGGCCTTTATCACAGCGACCCGTTTTGCAAGAAAAAGAGTGGTAACCGTGAGCAGCGATAAAATTGATTTTAAAAAGCCAATTCCTGCAGGAACTATTGTTGAACTGATCGGAAAAGTGACCCATGTAGGAACAACAAGTATGAAAGTAAATGTTGAGATCTATACGGAACAAATGTATTCCTATGAAAGAGAAAGAGCTATTGTAGGTGATTTTACTTTTGTAGCGATTGATGAATCCAAAAAACCGATATCGGTTTTGTAAAAAGGTTCCGGCGGGG
>JAFAAJ010000141.1 GCA_023426625.1 Bacteroidota bacterium | reverse complement strand
ATTATGTAACAAGAATGGTGGAAGGTTGTAATGCGGTTTCTGTGATGATTTTGTTCCTGGCTTTTGTTATGGCATTTTATAAAGGATTCAAAACATTTGTATTTGCATTGGTGGGACTTGTTCTGCTTTATATAATGAACCTTCTAAGGATTACGGGCCTCAATATTGTTATGACGGACTATAAGGAATACGGTAAAATGTTCCATGATTATATTTTTCCAGCTGTTATTTACGGAAGTGTCATTGTCCTTTGGCTGATATGGATTAAATTCTTTGCTTTAAAAAATGAAAATTCTTAGTTGGTTTTTTGTCATACTCGGTGTAGCCGGACTTATAAGTGTAAGAGTACTTGAAGACCGTATCTTTTATGATCCTTTTCTGGAGTATTTTCATGAAGCTGATAAAAACATTCCTTTTCCTTCATTTGAGTGGGGAAAGCTGATTCTTGGTCATGTTTTCAGATTTATCCTGAATTTATTTTTCTCCTGTCTGATCATTCATTTTTTATTTAAAAAGAAAGACTGGACTTTGCAGGGGGCATTATTGATGGTCATCGTTTTTGGGATCACCTTTCCGGTTTACCTTTATTGCATTTCAGACAGATTTGAAATAGGGTATTTATTTTCTTTCTATATGAGAAGGTTTGTGATCCAGCCTTTGATCTTGTTGCTGATCATTCCTTTGTTTTACTACAGGAAGCAGATGTTGGAATATAATAAATGATGAATTTTTGGAGTTTTTTATCCTGCAGTATGCTTATCTACAGAAGTCACATTTTCAGGAGTCCACTTCACTCTTTTTACAAAATCCCTTTCCCGGACAGGGCATTCTTTGATCTGGCAAACAGGGCACGAAATCGTTTTGCAGTCATCCATGTGGAAGTTAAACTCAACACTTCTTTCGGTATGTCTTGCCAATAATTTGATTACGTTTTCCATTTCTTTATGAGCGTCACGAAGGCTGTAATACCAAGGAAGCGTGATATGGGCATCAATGTGAAGGGAGGATCCGAACTGTTGAATTTTCATATTATGGATATCGATCCATTCTGTTTTCCGGTTTTCTTCCAGGATATCAACTATTTTTCCTAAAAGGTCGGGGTCTTGTTCGTCCATGATTCCGCTTAAAGATTTACGGACGATCTTGTAGCCTACGAAGATGATGTAAAGTCCAAAAGCTAAAGCTACGGCAGAATCCAGCCAATAGATCTTGGTAAAATAAACAATAACTAAACTTGCTACGACCCCAAATGTCGTTAAGGTGTCAGATTGAAGATGCTTACCTGATGAAATCAGTACCAGTGAGTTTTCTCTTTTTCCTTTTTTAATGGAGATATATCCTAAGAGATAATTGATCACGGCTGTGGCGGCAATGATCCAGATTCCCGTATCTATTCTGCTGAGTGTTTTGCCGATAATTAAGCTGTTAATCCCTTCATAGATGATCATGACACCGGCTATAGCAATTAAGGCACCTTCTATTCCTGAGGTAACGAATTCTACTTTTCCGTGTCCGTACGGATGGTCTTCATCTTTGGGTTTTGCGGCAAGGTACAGAGAATAAAGCCCCATAAATGCACTGATGATATTTACAATGCTTTCCATGGCATCGGAGAATACAGCATCGGAATTGGTAAGTTTCCATGCAATGATCTTTCCGATAAAGAGAATGATCCCAAAACCTGCGATCAGTTTCTGGAATCCTATTTTATTATTGCCGTTTTCTATTTCAGAGTTCATAGTTTGATAAAAAAAAGAATCTCAATTCTGAGACTCTTTTTTATTTTGTTAGTTTATACTAAGTTGTTTTCTACAAGGTATTCAGCGATCTGAACAGCGTTTGTAGCGGCTCCTTTTCGCAGGTTGTCTGCCACAATCCAGAGATTCAGTGTTTTTGGTTGTGAAAGATCTCTTCTGATCCTTCCAACGAAGACTTCATCTTTTCCTTCGGAGTATAGAGGCATTGGATACTGGTTGTTTTTCACGTCATCCATTACGATCACTCCCTGAGTTTCAGATAATATTTTTCTTACTTCGTCAAGATCGAATTCATTTTCAAATTCAATGTTCACGCTTTCGGAATGTCCTCCCTGTACTGGAACTCTTACGGCTGTAGCAGTTAAATTAAATGTATCATCACCTAAGATCTTTTTAGGTTCTTTCATTAATTTAATTTCTTCTTTAGTATAGTCATCATCTGCAAAAACATCACAATGTGGCAATGCATTTTTGAAGATCTGGTAAGGATATACTTTTGCGATAGAATCATCTCCTCCGATTTCTGCGTTCAATTGGTCAACAGCAGCTTTCCCGGTTCCTGTTACCGACTGATAAGTAGAAACGATCACTCTTTTCAGGTCATATTTTTTGTTCAAAGGACCTAAAACCATAACCAGCTGAATGGTTGAGCAGTTGGGATTGGCGATGATCTTATCTTCTTTTGTTAAAACATCGGCATTGATTTCCGGAACTACCAGTTTTTTATCAGGATCCATTCTCCAGGCAGAAGAATTATCAATAACCGTGATTCCTGCTTCTGCAAATTTAGGAGCGAATTCCAAGGAAGTAGAACCTCCCGCAGAGAAAATAGCAATATCAGGTTTGGCAGCTATAGCGTCGTTGATGCTTACAATGGTGTACTCTCCCTGTTTATATTTGACCTTTTTGCCAATAGATTTTTCCGAAGCTACTGGAATTAATTCTGTTACAGGGAAGTTTCTTTCTTCCAAAACTTTAAGCATAACTTGTCCAACCATTCCTGTTGAACCTACTACAGCTACTTTCATTGATTTAATCAAAAATTATTTATGTTAATATATTTATGCCCCAAAGACTCTTGTCCAAGGGAACGCGAATGCAAATAAGCCAACCGCAATTAGCCCCATGATCACAATTCCTAAAGAAATAGTATCATTAGATTTTACTTTTTTGTTGATGATGGTCATAAGTACAGCTGCGATCAACATGGAAAACGGATGTTCTACATACTGAAATCTTAGATCAGCATTTTTCATTACAGCTCCCATGTCTAATCC
>JAFAAJ010000112.1 GCA_023426625.1 Bacteroidota bacterium | reverse complement strand
GGAGCATGGAATCAGGAATTCTGATCTCACTATTCTGGCTGTTCCGGTGGATGCGGCAAGAAAGCTTTTGCCTCATATTCTGGACCTGATTTCCGATGACCATACCGTCATGGATGCAGGTTCCACTAAAGCAGGAATTCTGAACAGCATAAAAGACCACGCGAAACGTTCAAGATTTGTAGGATTCCATCCTATGTGGGGGACGGAGAACAATGGCCCGAAATCTGCCCTTTCAGAGAGCTTTTCAGGAAAAGCAGGCGTAATATGCAATCAAGAGGAATCGGCAAAGGATGCCCTGAAATTGGTTGGAAAAATTGTTGAAAGCCTCGATATGCACCTTATCTACATGAATGCTGAAGATCACGATATTCACACAGCTTACATTTCTCATATTTCTCACATCACATCATATGCTTTGGCAAATACTGTTCTGGAAAAAGAACGCGAAGAAGATACTATTTTCCAATTGGCAAGTTCCGGTTTTTCCAGTACGGTACGTCTTGCAAAATCACATCCTGAAATGTGGGTTCCGATTTTCCGCCAGAACCGTGAAAACGTTCTCGATGTATTGAATGAGCATATTTCCCAGCTCAGAAAATTCAAAGCGGCTTTGGAAAAAGAAAATTACGAGTATTTGGAAGAACTGATCCGGAACGCTAACAGAATCCGGGGAATTTTAAGATAAAAGACCTTTGAAATATTTTTTCAAAGGTCTTATGTATGCTTTATTTTTTTAGAATGTCATCATCATACCCACTCCATTTCTGTTATTAATAACATAGTAAGTAGGCGTAAATTTCCCTCTGTCGGCACTTTGATAATTACGGACCGCTTTTTTCATTTTAGAATGACCTTCTATTTTCATTGTTACTCCGATCCCTATTCCAACCAGACCAATGATTAAAGGAACAGGAGATCCTTTTGCTTCATCATTCACATCTTTCGCAGAAGATAAGTTTAAAAGACCACCTACTAAAAAGCAAGTTCCTCCCCCTACAATAAACGCAGTTCCCAGATTATTAATCTTTTTACCCGACATATACTGTGCATCTTTCTGCTGTATAAGATAATTCTTAATATCTGACTGGTCGGTAAACTTCAATGACTGAGTTTGATTCTCTCCAACAGGAGTAAATAAATTTTCTGCTTCTTTAATATCTTTTACTGAGTTATCATAAAGAAATTCTTCCATACCATTCTGAAGATTGATATAGGTTACTTTTCCCTTATGATATTTCAGATCTTTATACTCAATTTTAAGATTATCCTGAGTAATGATTGTTCCTTTAGCAGAAGTAGCAGGAATGGTGACCTGTGAATATACTGACAGCGATAAAACCATCAGTAAAAGCATAAATATTTTTTTCATAGTAAATTAAATTCGTGGCAAAAATATTCGTTTTAATTGATACCACAAATTTTATTTTAACACTCCGGAACATTCACTGCAATTGCCAATCCGCCTTCGGATGTTTCCTTGAACCTGTCGCTCATCGACAATGCGGTTTCCCACATGGTTTGAATAACCTCATCCAAAGTAACTCTGGCTTTAGTTGGATCACTTTCCAGAGCGATATTAGCCGCAGTAATGGCTTTTATAGCTCCCATTGTATTTCTTTCGATACATGGAATCTGCACCAAACCTTTGATAGGATCACAAGTCATACCTAAATGATGCTCCATTGCAATTTCAGCGGCCATTAACACCTGTCCTACACTTCCGCCTAAAATTTCCGTCAATCCTGCTGCAGCCATTGCGGAAGACACTCCTACTTCAGCCTGACAACCTCCCATTGCTGCGGAAATAGTTGCATTCTTTTTAAACAATGTTCCGATCTCTCCGGCGACCAATAAAAACCTTACAATATCATCGTCACTTGTGAAAGGGGTAAAGGCTTGTGCATACATCAGAACAGCCGGAATTACACCACTTGCTCCATTGGTAGGAGCCGTAATAATTCTTCCGAAACTGGCATTTTCTTCATTAACAGCCAATGCAAAACAAGCGATCCATTTATTGATATTCGTGAAATTTTCTTCTGCATCTACCACCAGCTTGAACCATTCATCGATATTTTTATAGGTTTTATCTCCTAGTAGTTTTCTGTTGATTCCCGCAGCTCTTCGCGAAACATTAAGTCCTCCCGGAAGAATCCCTTCTTTGTTAACGCCTTTATAAATACATTCTTTGATGTTTTGCCAGATGTATAAAGCTTCTTTTCTGGTTTCTTCCTGAGTTCTCCAGCTTTCTTCATTGATAAGAATAAGATCTGAAACCCTGTTCAAACCCAGCTTTTCACAATATTTGGCTATATCTGAAGCTTTATGACAAGGATATAATGTACGGACACAATGCTTTTGAATAGACTTTTTCTCCTGGCTCATGATGAAACCTCCTCCCACAGAATAAAAATCCTGCACAAGTTCAGTTCCGTCTTCGAAAATGGCTTTAAAGATCATTCCATTCGGGTGATAGTCCAGTGATTTTTGCATATTCAGGACTAAATGGTGACCGTAAATGAAAGGAATTTCCTTTTCACCTCCTAAATTAAGAATCTGGCTGGTTTTGATTTTCTCTATTTTCTCATCTATTTTGGTGGTGTCTATCGTTGTGAAATCTTCACCATTCAGTCCCTACATTCCGGCAATATCAGTTCCGTGTCCTATTCCTGTTTTGGCAAGAGAACCGAAAAATTCAAGAAAAACCTCTTTTACTTCAGCAACTGATCTCTCTCTGTTGATAATCCTGATAAACGCAGAAGCTGCATTCCACGGTCCCATTGTGTGCGAACTGGACGGACCGATTCCTACTTTAATGATTTCAAAAACTGATATAGACTCCATAAATAAATCAACCTATTCTTCAAAAACAAAGATACATGATAAATCCTTATGAATTTCCTGTTCCTGTATGATTAATGTTATTTTAAAACTTCCGGATTAATTGGTCCTATTGAAAAATTTCACTTAAAATTTTCGAAACCTCTTTGTATTTTGTAGCGGGGAAAAGATGGGTTCCTCCTTTGATCACATAATTCGGCTTTGAATTTTTAATGGGAAATACAATGTCCTTGTCACCCAGAATCTGAATCACTGCAGGATTATCATCAAATTTCCAGTCGGATATTTTTTCTATGGACCATTTCAGGTAATAAGGATCTCTCACTCTGAAGTACTGCAGAACTTTCGGATTTTTAGGATCAAAAAATTTTCTGACTACGGAATAAAAATTCGTATTCCTGTCATTGAAAAAGCTTGCAGGTAAAATTTTAGGAAGCCTTGTCAGTTCTCCTGCCCTGATCAGTCGGGATTTTTCTTTATCGGACTTTATACTGCCTAAAATAACCACCTTTTCCGCAGGTTTTATTTTATTGATCTCCTGAACCATCAATCCTCCAAATGAGTAACCTAAAAGGCAAAACGGCTCGGAATCATCGATCCTTTCTGCCATTCTTTCAACATAGGAAGGAAAAGGCTCATTTTTTTCCGGAATAAGCCAGTCTAAGAATACAATTTCATACTGCTTTGGAAACTCCAATCTTTCCAGCACTTTAAAATCTGCTCCAAGTCCGCTTACGATATAAATCTTCATCCCACTAAAATAAAAAAAAATGGACGTTAAATAAAACGTCCATTTGATTTATCAATAAGTTGATCCTTATTTTTTCTTTTTTACAGGAACTCTGTTTTCATTATCCAATTTTTCAGTAGATACTCTGAATTGGAAGTCCATTTCATTTTTGATAAAGTAATCCTTCACTGAAGACTGGTAGAATACTTTGAAGTCTCTTCTGTTCAATGAGAACTTTGCAGACTCGATCACTACCGTAAACTGTGTAATATATACGTTTGCAGGGAAAGTAATGGTTTTTCTCACCCCTTTTATAGTAATATCACCATATACAGTAGAGTTATACTCACTGTTCGCTAAAGGGATAATCTTCGTTAAGTGGAACTTAGCTAGCGGGAACTTTTTTACTTCAAAAAAGTTAGGTCCTTTCAACTCGTTCGTTAGTTTGATCTGATCTTCTTCAGAAACATCTCCTGCCATTAAACTTCTCATATCAATTATGAATTCACCATCTACCAGAACCGTTTTATTAAAATTGAATTTACCGCTTTTTAGTTTTACAGTTCCTGAGTGAGAAGTAGCCTCAGTTTTTACCACTTTGTGCCCCCACCATCTGATTTCAGATGAAGTAACTTTTGAAACCTTATCAAATTTCTTTTGAGCATGAACCAATGATATGCATGCACACATCATAGCAAACAATAGTAATCTTTTCATTCTTTTTTATTTACAATTCAACAAAAATAAAAAAAAGTGTAGAACTTCTACACTTTTAGTAATCTTTTTTTGGTTAAATTATTTAGCCGTCACCTTTACAATAAGATCGATGTCATCTTTTAAAAATACATCCTGCATGGTAGACTTGTAAGTAACATCAAATTTCTGTCTGTCAATAGTGAATTTATTGGATACCAAACTTACCACTCCTTTGCTGTAAGAAATCTTTGCAGGGAAAGTAACTGTACCTGTTTTTCCTTTCACGGTAAGTTCTCCTGTTACTAGGCTGTTATAGATTTTATCATTGTTCTTTTTAACAGAAGTGATCTTGAAAGCTGCAGTAGGATATTTTTCAACTTCGAAGAAATCTCCGTTTTTAAGGTGTCCGTTCAATTTTGCCTGATATTCTCCTGAAAGGTCTGTTGCGTTAATGGAAGTCATGTCTAAAACAAAATTTCCACCAACCAATTGGTTTCCTTTCATCACCATATTCCCGGACTTTACTTTAACCGTTCCGTCGTGAGAACTTGCTTCAGACTTTGCTACTTTATACCCCCACCAGTGAACATCAGATGCTACTACTTTTTTTGATTGTCCAAAAGCTAATCCTCCGGCTAAAACTGCTAATAAAAATATTTTTTTCATTGTTGAATAAATTATTTACGTTGTTTATTTTAATACTGCAAATGTAATCCTATTGCATGATAGAATCCATTGATGTACATCAATTAATGCTATACTTTTCATCAATATCATCAATAAAAAACTCCGAAATATTCGGAGCTTAGTTTTTTATTCCTGATAATAAGCGGTATAGAGTGCTGCGCCATTCAGTCCCGTATGATCGTTCTTGATCAGATAAATCGGGATGTTTTTCAGCATACTCTCCATTTTATCACTTATTTTGAATTTCTCATAGAATTTATCCTTATCCATATAATCCTTGATCATTTCCGGAATATCTCCAGAAATCAGAAGTCCTCCCGTAGCTTTCAGTTTTAATGTAAGGTTGTTGGCTTCTCTTGCTAAGAATTCAAGGAAAGTATCCAAGGCTATTTTACAGATCAGAACATCTTCTTCTACAGCTGCTTTATACAGTTCTTCCACAAAGTTTCCATTCGACAGACGTTCTCCCAGCCATTCCGGTTCAGGATGCCTTTTGACATCTCTTAAAAATCTGTAGATATTGAACAGACCTGTTTTGGAAAGTACATTTTCCCAGCTTACAATTCCGTAGATATTATTTAAAAACTGATAAAATTCTACTTCAACATTCGTTCTTGGAGAAAATTCCGAATGACCTCCTTCAGTCGCAAACGGTCTCAAATATTTACCATCAAAGAAATATCCTGCTTCACCCAGTCCATTTCCCGGAGCCAGGATTGCTACATTTCCTTTTTCAAGATGTCCGCTGGTGTAGATTGCATTCAGGTTGCTGTCTTCAAGAAGAGCAATACCATAAGCCGAAGCCTCAAGGTCGTTAAGCATGTAAACATCTTCAAATCCAAAGTTTCTTTTAAACTCTTCAACGTCCAGATTCCATCCTAATCTTGAAGGGTTGCTTTTCCCGTCAAGCACCGGTCCCGGAACAGCCATTCCCAGTCTTTTCGTATTTTCCAACTGGTGATCCTGAATAAATTCTCTCAACATATCTGAAAAAGAAGAATATTCTTTCGTAGCATAATCTTTTTGGATCTTTACTTCTATACCTCCGTTCTGAGATACAAAAAGTCCTAAAGAGGTAATATCCTCACGAAGATTCGCCCCGATGATTGAAATATTATCGTTGGCAATATTCTTCACCCCCGGTAAATAAAGTGGAAATTTTGGATTTATATTCATAATCACAAATTTTATCAAATATACAATTGTTTTCGTAAAATTATGCTACCATAAAAAAACCTTTTCAAAAAAATCGAAAAGGTTTTGGGTAATAATTGGTTATATAAAAATTTAACTACTTTCCTAATGGAATGTTATAAGAGAATCCTACTCCAATGTTCCCTACATTATAGTCCTGACCCTCTATATTACCGTCGTTTCCTGTAAATACTTTTTGGTATTGTACAAAGAAATTCCAGTCTCTGTTGTGATATCCGATCTCAGGTTTGATGTAGAAACCTCCGTCCGGTCTGTCAACCGTACTGTTAGAAGCAACTTTATCATCTCCTACCAAGAAGCCATATCCTAAATCCGTTCCGAAATAGAATCCCGTTTGTTTCGGATATATTCTGATTAATGCAGCTGCAGGAATTACTCCTACATCGTTATTATTTAGACCATTGTTATCTTTTCCGAAATAGTGGCTATATCCCGTTGCGATACCCAATCCAAATCCGGGAGTAATAAGGTTCTGGTAAGCTACATCCAATCCTACAGCAGCGGAAACATTGTCTGCGGGAACAGCCAGCCCTACATTTGCACCCACCTTAATCATGTTGTTCATTTCTGTGCTTTGTGCGCTTACTACACCAGCTGCTAATACTCCAGCTAATAAAAGCGTTTGTTTAAGCATTTTCATAATGTTGATTTTTTAAATTTTACTAATCAGGAAGATGTAAAAATCATGCCAAAACAGGATATTTACTCCTATATCAACATTCACATCAAACACAATTCAATGATTATCAATTCTTTAAAAATTAAATATTTTAAATAAATGTTTAATTAAAATCTCATGGAAAACTGGTTTATGTGACATGCTAAGATAACGTCCGCGGCGGTTTCCAAGCAAACCGCCGCTGACTATTTTAAATTTAACTACTTCAGATATTAAGCAGGTATCTGCTTTTTCTCATCCTTCTTTTCGCTTAATTTTTCTGATACTTTTTTTACTACAAATTCGATCACCAAAGGTGCCAAAACTGCGATCAGCGTTTTAAAAAGTCTTGATTTCATAATGTTGATGTTTATAGCTAGTCCAATACAATTTCCAAGCCATAAAATCAATTTTCTTTTATTACTCTTCATCAGGAATCACCAGATTCTGATAATTTTTGAACCCCGACTTGAATTTTTCCTGCATTCTTAACCTTAATTTTCTTGGTTTATGAACTACAAGGGAATCTCCGAATCCCAACAAGAGTCTTTCTAATTCATAATTGATCTGAACACAGATCTTAAAAACCGTTCCATCCTCAGTTTGATTTACAATTTCCTGACTGCTGTGCAAAGGTTTGGTCTTTACATAAGGGGCATTGGAAGAATCCACAAAGAACACCACACCTCTGGGTTTCATCGTTTCTGAAACGGTAACTCCTACAATATCTTTGAAGTATTCATCTCCATCCAGATTTTGGTCTATGTATTTTGTATTTTCATCTACTTCAATGCCTTCCATCCTGTCCAAAGCCAGTGTAAATATGCCTTTCTTATAAAGACAGATCAGGAACCAGCGGTTATTAAATTCCTTTAAAAGCTGTGGATGAACAGTGAAAATATTTGGCTCCCTTGCGGTAAAGCTTTTATAAGAGATCTTTAAAACCTTTTTGTTTAAAATACTTTCATACAGAACATCAATATGTCCCAGACCTTTAAGCTGTTCATTCT
>JAFAAJ010000027.1 GCA_023426625.1 Bacteroidota bacterium | reverse complement strand
GGAAAATAGATATCTCGGAAGTGGTGATGGGAATTGTGATCGTTGCCTGTATCTTACTCATTTTTAAAACGGAATTTCAGTATAAGGAAGGTATTTTCTACGGCATATTGTGCGCTGTTTTTGGAACTGTCTTTTCGGTGTTTAATGGGAAAATGTTTGGTAAAACGAGCTCCGGGAACATTATTTTTTATGAAATTTTTTGTGGATGGTTTATTTTATTGATATTTTATTTATTATCTGGACAAATTTTTCAAATTAATGAAATAAACTATCGTGATCTGGCGTTAATATGCTTATTAGCAAGTGTTTTCACGGCTTTTCCGATGCTGGAATCGGTAAAATTAATGAAATATATTTCGCCTTTTACCCTAATTTTAACAGTTAATTTAGAACCTGTTTACGGAATTATACTAGCTTTTTTTATCTTTGGGGAATCGGAACACATGAGTTCTATTTTTTATATAGCTTCAGGTGTTATGATATTGGCAATCATTGCCAATGGGTTAATAAAAGCTAAGAAACAAAAAACTTTAAATTAAGCATCAATTTATATGATGAAAAAATATCTTTTACTTGTATTTTCTTTTCTGTTCGGATTGTCACAATCTCAGATCATCAGAAAGTATTCCAATGAGTTTTTAAATATCGGAGCCGGAGCCAGAGGATTAGGGATGGGAGGCGCGGTAATTTCCAATCAGGATGACGTTTACTCTCCTATGTGGAACCCGGCAGGTTTAATGTCAATTGAAAGAGATTGGCAGGGAGCGGCAATGCACGCAGAATATTTTGAGTCTATTGCCAAATATGATTATCTAGCGTATGCAAAAGTATTGGAAACAGGAGTTTTCGGGGTGTCTATTGTAAGACTTGGAGTCGATAATATCCTGAATACAACTCAGATGATTGATTCTGAAGGGAATATTGATTATGATAAGATCACCAAGTTCTCACAATCGGATTATGCTGCAATTCTTTCTTATGCATTCAATCCCGGTGGGAACACTAAACTGGATGTAGGGGTAAATGCAAAGATCGTTTACAGAAATGTAGGAAAATTTGCAAGCGGTTATGGATTTGGGTTTGATGTAGGTGCGATTTATAAAGCAGATAACGGATGGAAATTCGGGGGGATGCTTCGTGATGCAACCACGACAGTTAACTTCTGGAATATCAAGCAGGATGAACTTTCTACTGTGGTGAATGGTGAAGAATTCAACCCTGCTCCAAAAGATAAGATGGAACTTACCATGCCTAAATTAAATGTAGGTGCAAGTAAATTATTTGAGATCAACAGCAGTGTATACGTTTTGCCTGAAGCTGGTCTGAATATAGATTTTGCAAAGACAGCCGCTTTAGTTTCAACGGATTTTGCAAGTATTACGCCGTATGCAGGAGCAGAATTAGGATATCAGAAAATGATCTTTGTGAGACTTGGGGTGAATAGATTCCAGTCGATTACCGATATTGAGGATCTTAAGAGAAAGGTATCCTTTCAGCCAAGTGCGGGGATCGGGATCAGATACAGAGGGCTTACTCTGGATTATGCAATTACCAATTCAGGAATTGGAGGATCGAACTTCTATTCTAATTTCTTCTCTTTGAAGCTGGATATGGGAACGTTTAGAAATGATTAATAATTAAAAATCAGAATTATTCCAATGAAAAAGATAGCGATCGTATTGTCTACATTTTGTCTTACATTAATTTTTGGACAAAAAGTTTCTGATTATAAATATGTTTCGGTTCCGGAAGTATTTCAATCCTTTAAGAAAGGGGATTACGGAATGGGAAATTTGCTGGTGAAATCTTTAAAGGGAAAGAAATTCATTATTCTTCCGGTAGATAAACAGGAATGGCCTGCAGAAGTGAAGCAAAACCAATGTAATTTACTTACTGCAGATATTCTGAATGACAGCAGTTTTTTGAAGAATAAAATAATTTTACAGTTTAAGGATTGTAATGATAAAGTTTTGTTGGAATCCAAAGGAAGTTCTAATATAAAGGATTTCGTTGAAGGATATGCGGATGCGCTGCAAAAATCATTAGTGAATGTACCTGTTTCGAATCCTGTTTCAACGGTTGTAGAAAACCAAATGAGTACACAGGTAACAGCTGAAGTGAAAGAAGCTGTAACAGTTACAGGCAATGTTCAAAAAGCAGTAAAATACAGTAACGGTAAGCTTGATCTTCAAAAAATACAGATTGATAGCAATCAGTTTATTCTTGCTGATATGAACAGTTCTGTACCATTTGCAACATTCAGACAAACGACTAAAAAAGACGTTTTCAGAGTGAAATTGAGTAATGGTGAATCGACAATCGGATATTTTGAAGGAGATAATCTCGTTGTTGAAATCCCTCAATCTAACGGTGAGTTTTCTAAGGAAATATTTTCTGCAAAATAAATTTGCAGTATAATCTGATAAAAGTGAAGCTCTCGTGTGAGAGCTTTTTATGTTATGTAACTTTGATGCCGGATTTTTCTTTAAGGAAAAGAATAGACTGAAATAATGTAACGTTACTGTATTTTATTGAAAAAATCATGAATAATTTTAGCCTTACTTTTTCCAATAATCTCTTCCAGGGTTTCTAAACTTGCTTCTTTGATTCTTTTTACAGATTTCAGTCTGGATAAAAGCAGTTCAATAGTCTTTCCGCCTACTCCTGGAATTTCATCCAGTTCGGATTTGATAGTAGAATTCTTTCTCCTTGTTCTATGATGTTTTACCCCAAAACGGTGAGCTTCATCACGTACTCTTTGCAAAATCTTTAATGTCTCGGATTTTTTATCAAGATATAATGGTACGGAATCTTCAGGGAAATAAAGCTCTTCCAACCTTTTAGCAATACCAATGATAGTGATTCTTCCATATAAGCCTAATAATTTCAGACTTTTAACTGCGGAAGACAATTGACCTTTTCCACCGTCTATCAGAATTAGTTGGGGTAGATTTTCGCCTTCGTCCAACATTCTTTTATATCGGCGGTAAATGACTTCTTCCATTGTGGCAAAATCATTGGGACCTTCTACGGTTTTAGGGTGAAAAATTCGGTAATCGGCTTTACTTGGCTTTCCGTCTTTGAAAACAACACATGCCGAAACGGGATTGGTCCCCTGAATATTGGAATTGTCAAATCCTTCAATATGTCTTGGCTCAACAGGCATTCTCAGTAATTTCTGCATTTCAGCCATTATTCTGTTGGTATGCCTTTCAGGATCCACGATCTGAACCTGCTTTAATTTTTCAAGTCGGTATTCTTTAGCATTCTTTTCAGAAAGCTCTACAATTCTTTTCTTATCGCCTACTTTCGGAACTATAAGCTTTACATTCGGGATCTCAACAGATAAATGGAAGGGAATCAACACTTCTTTTGAATCCGAACCAAATTTCTGGCGGATCTCTATTAATGCTTCCTCCAATATATCTTCATCCGTTTCTTCAATTACTTTTTTGATCTCAGTAGTGAAACTCTGGATGATATTTCCGTTCCTGATTTTAAAGAAATTCACATAAGCCGCAGTCTCATCACTTGTCATTCCGAAAACATCCACATCATCTATATTGGGATTCACTACAGTGTTTTTTGCCTGATAATCCTCAAGAATATCCAGTCTTTCCTTTACGATCTGCGCTTCCTCAAACTGAAGGTTGGTTGCATACTTCATCATTTGGTTCACCAGATAATCTTTTGCTTTGCGGAAGTCCCCTTTAATGATTCCCCTGATGGCATCGATCTTTTCATCATATTCCTGTTTTTCTTCCAGACCTTCACACGGCCCGGCGCAGTTTTTAATATGATATTCCAGGCAAACCTTGTATTTTCCTTCTGCAATTTTCTCGGGAGCCAGATTCAGATTACAGGTTCTGAGCTTATAAATATGCTTAATGGTATCCAATAAAACCTTTGCAGGACGTACTTTGGCGTATGGGCCATAATATTCAGAGCCGTCTTTTATTACTGTTCTTGTCAGGAAAATTCTTGGAAAAGGTTCATTTTTAATGCAGATCCAAGGATAAGTTTTATCATCTTTCAACATGACATTATAAAATGGCTGATGTTCCTTAATAAGGTTATTTTCCAATAAAAGAGCATCATATTCACTGTTTACAATGGTGGTTTCCAGTCGTTGGATCTTCCCCACCATGATCTTGATCCTGTATCCCGAAAGATTTTTATTAAAGTACGAAAGAACCCTTTTCTTTAGGTTTTTGGCTTTTCCCACATACAATAACTGGTCATTTTTATCATAATAACGATAAACACCGGGTTCAGAAGGTAAAGTTTTGAGTTGTAATTCTAAAGAAGGATTCATATAACAAAATTACGGAATCCTCCTGTGATTTAAAAGAATAAAAAAAGCCGTAGAAAATTCTACAGCCTAAAAAGATTATTTTATTCTCAGGATAAAGAGTTTATCCGTTGCTTAGTGCGGTATATTCGTAGATAAGGAAACTGAAAAAGTCCCATTTAGCCGAGTTTTTAGGATATTTTTTTACAAACTCTGCATTATCGCCAAAAAGGAAATCATAATTGTCTTCAAAATCATCTTTATGAAGCCAAATGATCTTATCCCCTTTTTTTACATAGTAAGATTTGATAACACCACCGCCTAACTGCGGAGAACCCATTACTGAAAAGCCTGCCGTTTCCTTAGCGAAAGGGTCATAATAAACAGAAATAATATCATTAAATTCCGGATTGATCAGCTGCATCAGGAATTCTTTTTTCTCTTTTTTATTTTTTAGAGAAACAGTCTGATTAATGAAATGAATACGGTCATTTGTCGTATTCTTATTTAATTTTTTGGTTCCGAAATTTCGGATATTCCCCATATATTTAGCTACTTTAGCCGCTTTTTCAAAATTACTTGGGAAAACATACATTTCATGCACTTCTTCTGCATTGAAGGTTATACTTTTTTTGGTGATACTGTCTTTAATGGAGATAGAATAAATCTGACCTTTTTTGGTGTCAATATCATTGCAGAATCCTTTATGTACCGTTCCGTCTTTTAGAATAATTGTTGAAGTCTTTTTGGGAGAAGGCGTCCTAAAACCTTCATTAAAGAGATAACTTTCCATTTTCTTGATCTCTTCCTTCGAATATTTTATTTTATCCTGTGCAAAAGAAAACACAGTGCTACAACAGAACGCAAGCAATAGAGCTTTGAATTTCATTTTAATTAATTTTTTTTGTTAGGGTGTAAAAATAATAAATTAAATAACTCATTGATAAAAATAAATCAGGATCAGAAATTTAGCTTTTACAATAATCCTTAAATGCGTAATTTTAAGCAAAATTTTTGAAATGATATATGGTATAGATGTTTTCAGCTTCCATGATGTGTTGGAAATATGTAAAAATCCGGCTAAAGCAAAACTGAATAAAGCTGCAAAAGGTCAAATTTTAAAATCTCAAGATAACGTAAGAAAGATTGTAGAGTCAGATCAGTGTGTATATGGTATCAATACAGGATTCGGGCCTCTTTGTGATACTAAAATCTCGGCTGACGAAACCGCTCAGCTACAATACAATCTCATCATCTCTCATGCGGTGGGAGTGGGAAACCCTATTGATAAGGAACTTTCAAAAATCATGATGATCGCTAAAGTTCATGCCCTGTCGAAAGGATTTTCAGGCGTTTCTCTGGATGTTATTGAGAGAATGATCTTAATGCTTGAGAAAGATATTATTCCTGTGGTTCCTGAGCAGGGTTCTGTAGGAGCATCGGGAGATCTCGCTCCTTTGGCACATTTGGTATTGCCGCTTTTAGGTTTGGGACAGGTTTGGGAAGGTGATAAAGTGATAGAAACTTCCGAAGCTTTGGAAAAGTATAATCTGGATCCTCTTTCATTAGGTCCGAAAGAAGGACTGGGACTGATCAACGGGACGCAGTTTATTTTAGCTCATGCCATCAAAGGACTTGAAAAATTTGAATATTTACTGGATCTTGCAGACATGACAGCTGCAATGAGTCTTGAAGCATACAGAGGTTCGGCAAGTCCGTTCAAAAAGGAACTTCACGAGATCAGGCCATTTGAAGGAAGTAAAAAAGTGGCGGCAAGAATGCTGAAATTTTTAAAAAATTCCGAAAATCTGAAAGCGCACGAAGATTGTGAAAGAGTTCAGGATCCGTATTCTATGAGATGTGTACCACAGGTTCACGGAGCAAGCAGAAATGCATTCCAACATCTTAAAAATATGGCGGAAACAGAATTGAATTCCGTGACCGATAACCCGATCGTACTAAGTGCGGAAGAGTCTATCTCAGGAGGAAATTTCCATGGGCAGCTTATGGCTTTACCTTTGGACTATGCGACATTGGCGGCAGCTGAATTGGGAAATATTTCAGACCGAAGAAGTTATTTGTTATTGGAAGGAAAATACGGACTTCCGAGATTATTAACGGAAAGTTCAGGGTTAAACTCCGGGTTTATGATCCCGCAATATACTTCGGCAGCATTGGTAACGGAAAATAAGACATTGTGTTTCCCTGCCTCTGCCGATTCTATCCCTACAAGTTTGGGACAGGAAGATCATGTTTCCATGGGGAGTATCTCGGGGAGAAAATTCAATCAGGTTTTAGGAAATTTAGTAAATATTCTTGCGGTTGAATTGATGTTTGCGGCACAGGGATTGGAATTCAGAAGACCGGCGAAATGTTCTAAAATTATTGAAGAAAACTTTGCCATTCTTCGTTCCAAAGTATCTAAACTGGAAGATGACAGGCTGATCGGGCAGGATATGCTTGCTATCGCAGAATTGATCAATGAAAGAAAGTTTATTGTGAATTAATCTATTAATGCAAATAAGAGCTTCCTTTTGGGAGCTTTTATATTTAAGGACTGATCAAATGACTATAAAAAGAGTTGATTCTTCGGATACTGATTTTAAAAATCTGGTAAAGCAGTTAGATGCAGATCTGGCTGTGCGGGATGGAGATGATCATGCATTTTATCATCAGTTTAATGCTATTGACATGCTGAAAAACTGTGTGGTGCTCTACATAGATGATTTAGCTGTTGCCTGTGGTGCATTTAAACCGTTTTCTGATGATACTGTGGAAATCAAAAGAATGTACACCGATCTTCAAAAAAGAAAATTGGGATTGGCTTCCAAAACATTACAGGAATTAGAACATTGGGCTAAAACTTTAGGATACAGTAAATGTGTGCTTGAAACAGGTGTCAAGCAGCCTGAAGCCATAGCATTATATGAAAAGAACGGCTACAGAAGAATCCCAAATTATGGTCAGTATGAAGGAGTGGAAAACAGTGTGTGTTTTGAAAAAGTAATATGATTGAATAAAAGCAATTTTTCTTTGCTCTAAAAATATCAATAACATAGATTCCCCGGCACATTGCCGGGGAATTTTTACATACTAAGTAGTTCTACTTACAGTGAAAAATGAGTATAAATACTCTTACATACCTGTGTTTTCTGAAATAACTTTGTCATGTAGTCAGGATGATAGACACTCAGTAAATTTAAATAATCTCAATGGAGACCAGAAACCATTATAAAAACGGGGCGAATTCCGAAAAGCCATAAGAGTAGGAACTAAATACAAAACATTAATCATGTCAACACAAGAATTAGTAGTAGGAGGCTGGACAAAATATCACCCTCTTACAGCCGAAGACAAAAAAGTATTTGAAGAAGCAATGAGCGGATTTGTTGGAGTAATGTACACTCCTGAATTGGTATCTACACAAGTCGTGAACGGAACCAACTACCGCTACAAGTGTACAGCTTCAATTCCACCTTCAGATGTTGTTTGGGAAGCTATTGTGGAAATCTACGCCCCTATTGAAGGAAAACCACATATTGTTTCCATTCACAGAATTTAGTCACAACTTTTTATCGATAAAAATCGGAAGATGAACTTCTTCCGGTTTTTTTATTTTATCCAATCCTTACACTTGTCATGCTCAACGAACCGGCTATCAGCTCATCATTGAATAAAACCAATTCTTCCGATCTGTCTTTTAACCCTAAAGTATAAATCAAAGGAAGGAAATGATCCGGAGTGGGAACGGCATACTGTAAAGATGTTCCTTGTCTCTGATAATCGATGATAGGCTGAAAGTTTCCATCCAGAAGCCAGTTGTTGGTTCTTTCACGCGCTTCTACTGCCCAGTCCCAACCCTTACCTACGGTATTGATGTTTTTCCAGTCGATTAAACGTAAATTATGAATGATATTTCCGCTACCCACAATTAAAATTCCTTTTTCACGAAGTTTATTGAGTCTTCTAGCCAGGTCAAAATGATATTGCGGAGGCTGTGTATAATCTATGCTGAGCTGGATCACAGGAATGTCGGCTTCAGGGTACATATGTTTTATGGCAGACCATGCACCGTGATCCAGTCCCCAATTATGATCTTCTTCCACTACAACGGGAGCTAAAAGTTCAGCGGTTTCCGAAGCCAGTTTCGGATCTCCGGGAGCAGAATATTGTACATCGAACAGTTCCTTTGGAAAACCATAAAAATCATGAATCGTTTTTGGCATATCCATCGCCGTTACAAAAGTTCCCTGTGTGTACCAATGTGCCGAAATACACAAAATGGCGTTGGGTTTTGGAATTTCCATCGCTGCTTTTCTAAATCCCTGTACAAACTGGTTTTCTTCAATGGCATTCATGGGCGAACCGTGTCCCAGAAACAGAACAGGCATTCTTTGGGTATTTTTGAAATTACTGCTTATATTTTGCAGATCATTAAGGTTCATATTACTGAAATTAGAAAAATAAAAGGTTCAAGATTTATAAAAATCCCTGAACCTTTTATATATGTTAAAAAAATTATGCCTGTTTCATAAATTGCAATTCTCCGGCAACTTTTACTTCATCACTTACCATTACACCTCCGGCTTCTAAAGCCGCATTCCAGTTCAGTCCGAAATCTTTTCTGCTGATCTTCCCTTCAAAAGAGAAGCCTGCTTTGGTATTTCCCCAAGGATCTTTATTGATTCCTCCGAAATCCACATCTAATGTAACAGGTTTTGTGATGCCGTTGATCGTAAGATTTCCGGTAACCTTATCCGTTAATGCCTGAGATTCGAAAGTAATGGTAGGATGGTTTTCTGCATTGAAAAACTCAGCTGATTTCAAATGATTGTCTCTATCCGTATTATTGGTGAAAACAGAATCGGTCTGAATGGTAGCTGTTGTTTTTGCGTATTTGAATGTATCATCTTCCGCTTCAATTTCAGCAGTGAAGTTTCTGAAGCTTCCTTTCACGTTGGAAATCATCATGTGTTTTACTTTAAAAGTGATTTCGCTATGCGTAGGGTCTAAATTCCATTTTGTTGCCATTGTATTTTGTTTTTGTTGTTATTAATAATGCAAATGTACAGCAGGAAAGCTACATAAAACATTGATCCAGGATAAGAAATGACTGAGCACTTTTTTATCTTTAATAATATTGTTGTTTTTCTGAATACTAAAGGCTTTCACAAAGTTATTGATGAAATGAAAATTGTTTTCATTCAAAAAATTAGCCGACATTAAGTTAAGGAAAATTTCTCACTTATAAACGTTTTATTTTATCATTTCCTTAACCGATGGTTTTTATTTCTTATTTTTGGTAATTCAATTTTTTACAATGAAATTATATAGATTTTCTTTATTGATGCTGGTTTTGGGTGGAACTGCCTTTGCTCAGACCCAAAAATTTACGATGGCAGAAGCTGTAAACGGCTTAAGAACCAATCTTGCCGTGAAAAATATTTCCCAGTTTTCATGGTCACAGGATGGTAAATCTTACATCCAATCCGTAAAAGGAGGCTATCTGATCACAGACCTTAAAACCAATAAGCAGGATACTCTAGTGTCTTTAAGTCAGCTGAACAAGCATTTTTCAGATAAAAAACTAAAAGGATTGCCTCCCATTAAGTTTGTCAATCAATCTCAGGGGTACTTTAATGCCAATAACCAGATGTTCTGGGTAGAAAAGTCAGGGAACGACTGGAAGATCAAAAACGCGGTTTCTGTGGATGAACAAGCATCCAATGTAAAGGTTTTCAATGATAATCAGACATTCGCTTATACAGTAAAGAATAATTTATATGTAAATAAAAACGGGAAAGTTATCACAGTAACCAACGATACCAATGAGGATATTGTGAATGGAGCTTCAAATGTTCACAGAAACGAATTCGGAATCGATACCGGGATTTTTCCATCTCCAAACTCTGAAAATGTAGCCTTCTACAGAATGGATCAGACAATGGTAACGGATTATCCGGTAATCGACTGGTCTGTAACGCCTGCGGAAAATCATAACATCAAATATCCTATGGCTGGAAAAACTTCTCATGAAGTTACACTGGGAGTATTCAATATTAAAAATCAGTCTACGACATTCTTGAAAATTGAAGGAGAAAAAGATCAGTATTTAACGGCAGTTACCTGGAGTCCGGATTCAAAATATATTTTTGTAGGAGTATTGAACAGAGGACAGAATCACCTGAAGATGAACCAATATGATGCAGCCACAGGAAATTTTGTAAAAACCATCTTTGAAGAAACCAGCGATAAATATGTGGAACCACAACATCCGCTTATGTTTTTCCCGAATTCCAATACAGATTTTATCTGGCAAAGTCAGAGAACAGGATACAATCATCTGTTCCATTACAGTTTAGAAAAAGGTTTGGTAGCACAGATCACAAAAGGAGACTGGCTGGTTACTGATGTTTTAGGGTTCAATGAAAAGAAAAAGGAGATCTATTTTGTTTCTACAAAAGAAAGTCCGTTGGAAAGACACTTGTACAGAATCAACTGGACGAATTTCAAAATGCAGAGACTGGATAGCGCAGATGGAATGCATTCTGGAATTTTAAGCAGCGACGGGAATTATCTTTATGATGTTTATACTAATGCCAATACGCCAAGAGTAGCAAATATCATCAATACAAACACGTTGAAGTATAACAATATCCTTACAGCCGAAAATACATTAAAAAATTATCAGAGACCTGAAATTAAAAATGTAGAGCTGAAAGCAGATGACGGAACACTTTTATACGGAAAGATCATCCTTCCAACAGATTTCGATCCGAATAAAAAATACCCAACCATTGTTTATCTGTACAACGGACCGCACCTGCAGTTGGTAACCAATACATTCCCTGCATCCGGTAACCTTTGGTATGAGTACATGGCACAAAACGGATACATCATCTTCACAATGGACGGAAGAGGATCTTCTAACCGTGGACTGAAATTCGAACAGGCTGTTTTCAGAAATTTGGGAACTACTGAAATGAATGACCAGATGAAAGGAGTAGAGTATCTAAAATCTCTTCCTTATGTTGATAGTGACAGAATGGGAATCCATGGATGGAGTTTTGGTGGATTTATGACCACAAGCTTTATGCTTCGTCATCCTGAAGTTTTCAAAGTAGGAGTTGCAGGAGGTCCGGTTATCGACTGGAATATGTATGAGATCATGTACACCGAAAGATATATGGATACACCGCAGGAAAATCCGGAAGGTTACAAAACGGCTAATCTTTTAGATAAAGTTCCGAATCTAAAAGGAAAATTACTCATGATCCACGGTGCACAGGATGATGTAGTAGTTTGGCAACACTCGGTGAAGTTCCTGAAATCTGCTGTAGATCATGGAGTACAGTTGGATTACTTTGTTTATCCGGGACACCCTCATAATGTAATTGGAAAGGACAGAGTACATCTGATGCAGAAAGTAACAGATTATTTTGATCAGTATTTGAAAAAATAATGAAGAATATCAGAATCCGGCCTGAAAAGCCGGATTCTTTTTTAGCTATAACATCAATGAAGAAAATGAAGAATCGATCATTCTTATCATTCATCAATGCATTTAAAAGTAGGTATGCTTAATTTTGCATAACTAAAATCAACAGTATGGAATTAGGAATAGGAATGTTTGGTGACCTGGCTTTTGATCAGGCAACCGGAAAATATAGAGATGCAGGAGTTAAGATCCGTGAGATCCTTGAACAGATCAAATTCATGGATGAGGTGGAAATTGATGTATTCGCGATGGGAGAACATCACCGTCCCGATTATGCCGTTTCATCCCCGGAAATTGTTCTGGCAGCAGCAGCGAGCATTACAAAAAATATAAAATTGGCAAGCGGTGTAACCGTCTTAAGTTCATCCGAGCCGGTAAAAGTATATGAAGACTTTGCCACATTGGATCTTATCTCCGATGGTAGAGCGGAAATATTTGTAGGAAGAGGGAGCTTTATTGAATCTTTCCCGTTATACGGATATTCTTTAAATGATTATGAGCAGCTTTTCGATGAAAAATTAGAATTACTGTTAAAAATAAATTCTGAAGAAAATGTTTCATGGTCTGGAAAGTTGCGTGCACCGATGAAAAATCAGACGGTTTATCCCAGAGCAAAAAACGCCGGAAAACTTCCGATCTGGAGAGCTGTAGGAGGGACTCCGCAATCAGTTTTACATGCCGCACAACTGGGAATGCCTTTAGTGGTTGCTATTATTGGAGGGATGCCGGTTCAGTTCAGAAATTTAATTGAATTTTATAAACAGGAATATAAAAAAGCAGGACATGATGTATCTAAAATGCAGATCGCCATTCATTCGCATACTTTTGTAAGCAATGATCAGAACGTAATTGAAGGATATTTCCATAGTTATAAATCGCAGATGGACAGGATAGGTTCTACAAGAGGATGGGCTCCTTATACTAAAATGCAATATGACGGCGGAAGAAGTAAAGACGGAGCCTTATTTATCGGAAGTCCTGCAGAAGTTGCAAATAAAATTGCTTATATGAAGGAGATTTTTGGAATCACAAGATTTATAGGACACATGGATGTGGGAGACCCTGCTCATGATATTATGATGAAGTCCATAGAATTATTTGGTAAGGAAGTAAAGCCTGTAATTGAAAATTTATAAATAAAACCTCCATTGTTAAATGCAATGGAGGTTTTATTATATTTAGTAAGCAGACATCTGTAGTTCCCGTTACTTCGAGTAGCGCAACGAAGAGAAGCATATCGAGAAGTCATGGATATTCCAACTTATATCAGTATTTTTACAAAATGATGTCACAACCCTCTAAAGATCCATTGCACGGAAAAAGATTAGATGCCATTCTCGAAGAATTGGTAGAATATTATAATGGATTCGAAAAACTGGGAGAAAAGATCAACATCAAATGCTTTACCGACAACCCGAGTATCAGCTCGTCTTTGATATTTCTACGGAAAACTCCTTGGGCACGAACTAAAGTTGAAAGTCTCTATCTTTTTACTTTGAGAGAGAAGAAACGAAATGAATCAAAACCGAGAAAGTAGGTTAAATTTTATTTCCGGTTTTTTATTTCCGATACCTCTCTTACGGTCAGTCAATTTCAAAAACAGTATATTTGTAACATTAATCGTGAAGAAAAATCACGAAAAAAAAGAATAATAAGACAATTGAAAACAATCATGTTGTAGCCATAAGCTACATTCTTCATACGATCGAAGAAGATGGAAGTAAGATCCTAGTTGAAGAAACAACAGCCGAAAATCCACTTACCTTTTTATACGGTGTAGGAATGATGCTTCCAAAGTTTGAACAAAATATCTTAGGCTTGAAAGCAGGAGATAAAACAGCTTTTACCATTCAGCCGGAAGATGCTTATGGTGAAAGACATCCGGAATCTATTGTACAGTTACCGGTTGAGATGTTTAAAGAATCAGGAATGCCTCCGGTAGGAGCAATTTTACCTTTAACAGATAATCAGGGGAATAATTTCCAGGCATTTGTAGTAGAAATAACTCCTGAAGCGGTAGTAGCAGACCTTAGTCATCCAATGGCTGGGAAAGTTTTAGATTTCCAGATTGAAGTTATCAATACACGTCCGGCAACAGATGAGGAATTGGCACATGGTCATGCTCACGGAATTGACGGAAATGAAGCTCACTAAGAGTTTTCTAAATAATAAAAATGTCCAACAGAAATGTTGGACATTTTTATTGATATTTCTAATCTATTTATTTCTGATCATTTGATAGCAGTCATTCTAAATGTAACATAGTGGAATGAAGAATCCTTATAAGTCACTAGATTTATCCTTTCGTCACAATAACAGGTTTTCCCAAATTAGTTTTAGCGGATTAAGTTTCATTTTAATCTAAAAACTCACCACTTACATAAAACCATCGATTTTGAATCATTTTGAATTTTGATAATTCATGATGAACCTGTTTCTGACCGTTTTCATCAGTATAAAAAGCTTTGAACTCCACTCTACTGACTGAAGGTTTGTCTATAATTTCAAGCTTTGTCCATTCATTGATTTCTCCCCATTCC
>JAFAAJ010000013.1 GCA_023426625.1 Bacteroidota bacterium | reverse complement strand
TCATCGGAGAGAGTGCTTCTGAAAACAGGATGGAAAAATCCCTGAGAACAGCAATGGAAATGGGAGAGGGCATTATCGGAATCCAAAAACTGGGAAGTACGGATATTGAATATTTTTCGAAGAATTTAATGGATGCAGAAACAGGACATTCATTAGCATTGCCCGAACCGAATACATTTTCATTCAACTCTCCTAAAGGAAGTTGCCCGAACTGTAAAGGATTGGGGACCATCAAAAAGATCAATACCGATTACTTTATAGATAACCCGAAATTATCCATCAATCAGGGAGGCTTGTTGCCTTTGGAAGATATTAAATCGAACAAATGGATCTTATCTCAGATCAAAAATATTCTTGAAATTTTCGGATTAGGATTCACAACACCAATGAAAGATATTCCGGAAGAAGCATTGGATTATATCTACAATGGATGCCATAAAGAGTTCAATAAAGATCTTAAATATGCCGGAATTACCAAGAAAATAAAGATCAGTTTTGATGGATTGATTCCTTTCATGGAAGAGATCATTGAGGAAAAGGAATCGTATGAAGCGGTTTTGCTGGAAAGACACTTCACAACAGAAGAAACGTGTCCGGAATGTAAGGGTACCCGTTTACAGTCATCAAGTTTAAGTTTTAAAATTGATGGTAAAAATATAGCGGAAGTCAATGCGCTGAGTTTGGCTGATCTTAAAGATTGGTTAGGAGATGTAAAAGATAAATTTTCCGAGAAAAATAAGATCATCGCTCATGAGATCTTAAAGGAGATCGAAACGCGACTTCAATTCTTACTAGATGTGGGTCTGGATTATTTAAGCTTAAGCAGGAGTTCCAAAACGCTTTCAGGAGGAGAATCTCAAAGGATTCGTCTGGCAACACAGATCGGATCTCAACTTGTAAATGTATTGTATATCCTTGATGAACCAAGTATTGGTCTTCATCAGAGAGATAACGAAAGACTGATCAATTCATTGAAGAATCTGAGAGATATAGGAAACTCTGTTTTGGTGGTGGAACATGATAAAGATATGATCCTTGAAGCCGATGAGGTACTCGATATTGGTCCGAGAGCCGGAAAATTCGGAGGGGAAATTCTTTGGCAGGGAAAACCTGAAGAATTATTAAAAGCAGATACCATCACGGCGCAGTATATCAACGGGAAAAGGAAAATAGAAATTCCTGCGGAAAGAAGAGCCGGAAACGGAAAGAATATAGTTTTAAAAGGAGCTACAGGAAACAATCTGAAAAATGTAACCCTTGATATTCCATTGGGAAAACTGGTCGTCGTAACCGGAATTTCAGGAAGTGGAAAATCTTCCCTGATCAACGGTACTTTATACCCAATTCTTAATAAACATTTTTACAGAGCAGTTCAGGAACCTTTACCTTACAAAAAAATAGAAGGTCTTGAGAATATCGATAAAATCGTGGACGTAGACCAGACTCCGATCGGTAGAACACCACGTTCCAATCCTGCAACCTACACCGGAATGTTCACCGATATCAGAAACCTTTTTGCTGAATTGCCGGAAAGTAAGATCCGTGGATACAAACCGGGAAGATTTTCTTTCAATGTAAAAGGAGGTAGATGTGAAACCTGTCAGGGAGGTGGTCTGAAAGTGATTGAAATGAACTTTTTACCGGATGTGTACGTTCATTGTGAAACCTGCAACGGAAAACGTTTTAACAGGGAAACTCTGGAGGTTCGTTACAAAGGAAAGTCTATTTCCGATGTATTGGATATGACGATTGATGAAGCAGTAGAATTTTTCCAGCCGATCCCTAAAATTTATGCTAAAGTGAAAACCCTTCATGATGTAGGATTAGGATACATTACTTTGGGACAGCAATCCACTACACTTTCGGGAGGTGAAGCACAACGTATCAAGCTGGCTACGGAATTATCAAAAAGACAGACCGGGAACACCCTATATATCCTTGATGAACCTACAACAGGACTTCATTTCGAGGATGTGAAGATTTTGATGGATGCTATTAATCAATTGGTGGAATTAGGAAACTCATTCATCATCATTGAGCATAATATGGATGTCATCAAATTAGCAGACCATATCATTGATGTAGGACCGGAAGGAGGGAAACACGGTGGACAGATCGTTGCACAAGGGACTCCGGAAGAAATCGTGAAATCTAAAAAAAGCTTGACAGGGAAGTTCCTGAAGAGGGAATTATAATACAAAATCTGTAAATCCTGAAAGTTTTAAAGATCAGATTATAATATAAATTTATTTTTTTCGTTTTAATTTTGATACACAATCATTAAAATTAGACAATATGAAAAATTTAAAGAAACTGACCAAAGAAGATCTGAAAAAGGTAAACGGAGGCGCACCGAAAAAGTATTGCGTATACTGTGAGTGGATGAATGCTGTAGTTTGCAGCGAGATTCCGATCTCCCAATGTCCTTAAAAACTAAAGTCGCTTCATAAAGCGGCTTTTTTTATTTTGTTGTTTCAACATTCAATTATAAAAATTTATACATTTGAGATCGATAAAATTGAATGAATTTTATGCTGTTTATTCCTGTGATTGCCTTTTGGGTGATCGCTTTTGTTTTTTGAGAGGAATAAATAAGCAGATTTCATTATAATTAAACAAAGAAATATCATTACATACAATGAACTATGAATTAAGAGAAATGCTTGCGGGCGATATCCCTAAAGTACTGGAAATATTTCAGCAGGGAATAGACGGTGGAATTGCCACATTCGAGACAGAAGTACCCAATAGTGAAGCTTGGGATATGGAGTTCTTCCACGAATGCAGGTGGGTTTTGGAAAACGGGAACAGTGAAGTAATAGGTTGGTGTGCATTAAAACCTGTAAGCAAAAGACAATGCTTTAAAGGAGTTGCAGAGGTAAGTATTTATTTCGATCAAAATTATCAGGGGAAAGGTTTGGGATCGGTTTTACTGAAAAAAATGATTTTAGACAGCGAAGAACGCGGATTTTGGACCTTGCAATCTAATATTTTCCCTGAAAATCAAGCCTCCGTTAAATTCCATCAGAAAAACGGCTTCAGAATTGTGGGGACCCGCTGCAAACTTGGACAATTACATGGAGAATGGAAAGATGTTATTATGTTGGAAAGAAGAAGCAAAACGGTTGGTTTTAAATAAAATAGAGCCAAATAATTTAATTTTTCTATAAAAAATAACGTTAAAAAAGCATAAATAAAGATTATTTTCAAACTTTTGGCATTATGATTGTTTAATTCCGTTTAAGAATTTGAAATAAGGTAAATATGAAAGGTTTGATTAAAATTGTAGGAGTGGTGATGGTGCTGTTTATGCT
>JAFAAJ010000275.1 GCA_023426625.1 Bacteroidota bacterium | reverse complement strand
CTCCTATAGTTCCTCGCAGAACAAAATCAAAGCTTGAAACATTTTTTCCGAAGCTTTTAAAATACCACGGAAGCTTATGCATGAAATAGTAAGCAATGAATTTATCATTATAGAACTTTCCGCCTTCCAAAGTAGCGAATCCCAGGTAAGAGGTAAGGTTGAAATTAAAATCTTTTCTTGGAGAAGCCAGTCCGTTCATCGTAAAATGTTTCCAGATGGGCGCTTCACCCAACACAAGACCTCCGTAAAGCCTTACTCCCGTTGTTCCCAGCTGTGTTTTGAAATTGTGCACAAAAAGAGCATCAAAACGAGTATAGTTGAAGTCCCCGCCAAAAACCTTGAAACTCTGCTCATAATTGAAATATAGCTCCGGAAACTTCTGGTCGATGATGGATTTTCCCTGTGGAGTCATAATATTGGTGGAATTCGGAGAGAACTTTAAGGTGAACAATGTATTGAAGTTTTCAAATGCCGAACCTCTTCTGCGGAACTGGTAATCAAACATTGCTTCCTCAAAATTTCTTCTTGTCGCAAAAACAAGAGTCAATCCATTGGTGACATCATTTAGGTAGGAGAGAGAAGCGCCTTTAAAGTGATAATATTTATCATTATTAAGGTTGTTCCCATAATTCATCATCCTCATTCTGAAGTTCCATAGCCTTCTGTAGAACTCCCCGGAAGAATTCACGTCATTATAATATTCTAAACGGAAAAAGGAATTTTTGTCAAGGGTAGTCTTCATATCAAGACCGATTCCGTATTTCCATTGGTCGTCTTTAAAACCATAAGCAAAATAATAATCCGGTGAAAAATAAGGATTGAAAGTTTCATTCAGTTTGGCTTTTAGACCTACTCTGAAGCCTTCAAATAAATTATAATTCACAATTTCATCTACGGCAAAGTCCACAATTCCGGCTCGGATCTGTCCGTTGATCAGTCCGGTTAATATTTGGGCTTTATTATCAATATTATAGAGTTTACCAATGCTGTCTATCGTGGTATAAGTGTTTCTTTCCCGTTCTGTGAGCGGATCCGTTCTGTATAGATCAAGTGTTTTTCCGTCTGCATTTTTTACGGAAAAAGTATAGCCTTTGAAATCTGTTCGGTGTTCTTCAATCGGAGATTGGAAATCAAAATACTTTGAGGTGAGGAAGGCATAGGTTCCGAAGCTTCTTTTATCTTTCTTTTCAGGATTGTTTTCCGGATGTTCCTTATCATCTTCTTCCAGATTCATTTTGCTCATCCTGAGTTTTACCGTTTCGTGGGAGAGAAACCATTTGTTATTATAGAAAATCCATGTACTTGTGATGATGCCGTCATTTTTAATCTTACTGAAATTCTCGATCTTTTTAATGCCATACGTTTCAGTATCTATATAAATCGCTCCGTTGAATTTCTTTTTTTTGCTTTTGTAGTTCACTTCACGAAAACGGATCACAAAGTTTTTTCTCCCGTCCATATCAATGGTATCGGTTAAAAAGAAGCGGTATAAGCCCCGGTTTTCCTGCTTCAGTTGATGTGGAAGCTTGTCTCTGTTACTCTGCTGCAAAGCAATCATTTCATAAATAGGCTGCTTTAGTCCGGATATTCGGTTATCCAGGATGTTGATCTTCTCACCGTATTTTTTAGAATACAGAAATTCCTGTGCTCTTTCCCATAGGAATAGCTTGCTTTTTGAGAATATCTCACGGGCAGAAATATTATTCAGGGAATCTTTCTTTCTTTTTCTCTTAAAAAGATCGCTGTCTTCAAAGAATCGGTTAAACTGTTCAATGCTGTCTTCATCAATATCCAGAGAAACCTTTTCGTAAGATTTATAAGAATAGGAATGAAGGGTTTTCGGGGAATTTTCTTTGAACTGTTTATTGACTTTTTTCAATATTTCCAATGCTCTCGGATCACTTTTGTCTTCAAGAACTATGGCTTCGATGTTTCCTGTCTTTTCGGTCTCTTCTACGGGGTTGTTTTTTGATTGTGAATAACCAAAAACAAAAAAAAAGAAAAAAATAAACAATAACCCCCTTTTCATAAGAAAACTACTTCAAAAGTAGTAATATTTCTCCGTCAAAAAAAGTTTTAAAGGAGACTAAATATTGGCATGGTTTTTACAGAGTTACGAAAGTAAATTAAAAACACATCAGTTATGAAAAAAACTTATTTCACCGGAATTTTCGGTGCATCTTTACTATTCCTTTCCTTAGGTCTGAAAGCCCAGGAACTTAATGCGATGACCCAACAACGGGAAGTTCTGAAAGTTTATACCGATCTTATAGATAAGCAGATTGATCTTGAAAAGGAAAAACAGAACAATATCAAAATTCTTGATAAAACTAAAGATCTGAATCATAAATCTGAACGAAAAACAGATCGTTTCAACTCTTCGGACCCGAATTCTACGGCAGATGATGCCAGAAAAACCGCCAAGCTTTTAAAACGAACAGAGTCGGCTAATAAAGAGCTGCAAAGAAGCAATAATAAAATTGTGGATATGGAAGGGGATATCAGAAAATTACAAATGAAGCTGGAGAAACTAAAGTATGCCGTGGAACTTAAAGAAAAACAATAATAAAAAAAGGAAGTCAAATCGACTTCCTTTTTTATTTTAGATATTTAAAGCTTTCTGATAAGCGTTTTCTATACCGGCAAGGTTTTTACCTCCTGCTGTTGCAAAGCCCGGATTTCCGCCTCCTCCTCCTTGAATCTCTTTTGCCAATTCCTTAACGATAGCTCCGGCTTGATATGAAGCGGCTAAATCGTCAGAAACGCCCACTGTGATCATTGGTTTTCCATCTGCATCAGAAATAACTACGGTAATAGATGTCGGGATTTCTTTCTTCAACTGGAAAACGATGTCTTTTACAGAACCTGCATCCAGAGACGTTTTCTTCACCAATAACTGTTTGTCACCTTTTTGCTCATAAGCATTTTTCCATTCACTGATTTCGCCTTTTGCTTTTTCCTTTTTCAGAGCATCAACTTCAGCTTTTAAAGAAGTGTTTTCATCAATTAATTTTTCAATAGATTTTACAACATCTTTAGACTTCAGCAATTGAGAAAGTTCAGCAATTTGTTTCTCCAGGTTTTTGAAATATTCCTCAGATTTATCTCCAGAAATAGCTTCAATTCTTCTGATTCCTGCAGCTGCAGAGCTTTCGGAAACTATTTTGAAATGACCGATTTCGCTGGTGTTTTTCACGTGAGTACCTCCACAAAGCTCTTTGGAACTTCCAAATTGGATCATTCTTACACTATCACCATATTTTTCACCGAACAAAGCCATTGCACCTTTATCCAAAGCCTCCTGAATAGGAATGTTTCTGAATTCCTGCAATGCAATACTTTCCTTGATCTTTGCATTTACTTTTTCTTCTACCAAAGTCAGTTCTTCTTCAGTCATTTTACTGAAATGAGAAAAGTCGAATCTTAAATAATCAGGGCCTACATAAGAACCTTTTTGTTCTACATGAGTTCCTAAAACTTCTCTTAAAGCTTCATGTAAAAGGTGAGTTCCGGAGTGGTTGGCCTGTGAATTTTTTCTTTCACTTGCATTTACTTTCGCATAGAAAACAGCTCCTGCATCTTTCGGAAGTCCGTTGATCAAGGAAATGATCAATCCGTTTTCTTTTTTCGTTTCTAAAACTTCGAAGCTTTCCACTGCATTTTCAAGAACTCCTTTATCACCGATCTGACCTCCTCCTTCAGGATAGAAAGGAGAGTTGCTTAGTACCACCTGATAAAATTCTCCGTCTTTATTTTCTACCTTTCTGTATCGAGTGATGTATGTTTCGGTTTCAATCTGATCGTAACCTACGAATGTTTCAGGTTTTTCTTCTAATACTACCCAGTCGTAGACTTTAGAAGCAGAATCTTTCTTGGAACGTTGTTTTTGCTTTTCCATTTCAGCTTCAAAACCAGCTTCATCAATCGTTAATCCTTTTTCTTCAGCAATAATTCTTGTTAAGTCATCCGGGAAACCATAAGTGTCATACAATTCGAAAACTTCTTCGCTTGGTAGAACTTTAGCATTATTTGCAATAGTCTGCTGAATTAATTTTTCAACTCTGATTAAACCTGTTTCAATAGTTTTAAGGAAAGATTCTTCCTCACTTTTGATCACTTCTGAAACTAATTTTCCTTGTTTTTCAAGTTCAGGGAAGAATTTACCCATTTGCTCCTGTAAAACTGCAACTAACTTGTAAAGGAAGGGCTCCTGCATTCCTAAGAATCTGTAAGAATAAGAAATTCCTCTTCTTAAAATCCTTCTGATCACGTATCCGGCTCCTCCGTTTGAAGGCAACTGTCCGTCCGCAATAGCGAAAGAAACCGCTCTGATGTGGTCAACAACCACACGGATCGCAATATCTTTTTCGTCTTCTAAAATTCCTGTATATTTTTTACCTGAAAGTTCTTCAACTTTAGCAATGATAGGGGTGAAAACATCGGTATCATAGTTGGAAGACTTCCCTTGAAGTGCCATACAAAGACGTTCAAATCCCATTCCTGTGTCAATATGTTTTGCAGGAAGGTTTTCCAGTGTTCCGTCTGCTTTACGGTTGTATTGCATGAAAACGAGATTCCAGATTTCCACAACCTGTGGATGATCGTTGTTTACTAGATCTAATCCGGAAATCTTTGCTTTTTCTTCTTCGCTTCTTAAATCCACGTGGATCTCGGAACAAGGTCCGCAAGGTCCGCTTGCTCCCATTTCCCAGAAGTTGTCTTTCTTGTTTCCGTTGATGATTCTATCCTCAGAAATATGAGACTTCCAGAAATTATATGCATCCTGGTCTCTTTCTAACTTTTCCGAAGCATCACCTTCAAAAATCGTTACATAAAGGTTTTCTTTCGGAATTCCGTAAACTTCCGTCAATAATTCCCAGGCAAAAGCAATAGCATCTTTTTTGAAATAATCACCAAAAGACCAGTTTCCTAACATTTCGAACATGGTGTGATGATAAGTATCTCTACCTACATCATCCAGATCGTTATGTTTTCCTGAAACTCTCAGACATTTCTGTGTATCGGCAATTCTTGAAGAAGTAGGTGTTTTATAACCTAGGAAAAAATCTTTGAATTGCGTCATTCCGGAATTGGAAAACATTAATGTCGGGTCGTCTTTCAGGACGATAGGAGCTGAAGGAACGATAAGGTGGTCTTTACTTTTAAAATAATCTAAAAATTTCTGACGTATCTCTTGTGATGTCATAAGTATGTATTGCTTGCTTTTACGGTTTTTTGATAAGATGCAAATTTAAAGAAAAAAACACTTTGGTGAAACTAAGTAATCCGATTATATTTGACTTACTAAAGGTTACTTAAGGAATGGTAAAAAGTGAACTGCTGAAAAACTGGGTAGAACAGTATTCCGGATCTCTTTTGAAGAGAGCAATGTATTTGCTTTCAGATAAGGAAGAGGCTCAGGATGTGGTTCAGGAGGTTTTTATAGCTGCATTTTCATCGTATGAATCTTTTGAGGGGAAAAGTCAGCCTTTAACGTGGTTAATGACCATTCTTAACAGAAAAGTAGCCGATTTTTACCGTAAAAAGTATAAACATGAACAAAGCATCAGTCTTGATCGTTTCTTTGATGAAACAGGTTCCTGGAAAAGTAATGATGTTTTGAATGACTGGAATTCATTATCGGAAACTGAACTTTTAGATGATATAGATTTTACGGCTGCATTGGAAAAATGTATTGAAGATTTGCCTTTGAAATGGAAAATTCCGTTGAAAATGTATTATCTTCAGGAAAAAAAAGCGCCGGAAGTAAGTCAGGAACTTGCTATTTCTGCGACTAATCTCTGGAAGGTTCTGCAAAGGGGAAGAATGCAGCTCAGAGAATGCCTGGATTTTAAATGGTTTGCCAATCACAAAAGCACATAAGAATGTTGACAAAATTGATTCATCTTGTTTTTTTACCGTGTAGTAAAGCGACTTTACTGATGGAAAAACGTAATTCGGGAACCATCTCCACTCAGGAAAACTGGAAATTGTCCGTACATCTGAAGATTTGTAAATGGTGCAGAGCGTATCAGAAAAAATTGCAGATCCTGGATGATATTCTCAAAAGAAAATTTTCTCAGACAGAAGAGAATGAAATGAATGTTTCTGAAACTCAGGAATTTAAAAATAAAATACTAGGAAAACTGGATTCATAGTAAAAATTTTGTCAGGATTTTGAAATGGTTCCGACTATACTTTTGAAATAATAAAAGTATTCATTCAAAATCTTAAATCTATGGACGGAACTACTACAGAAATCGACAACAAAAATTCTGTTTCATCATTCGGTTATTACCTCTCTTTATTCGGAGCAGCACTTATTTTATTGTGGATTGGGATCTTTAAATTTACCCCAACGGAAGCCGCAGCAATAAAATCTTTAGTGGAAAATCATTTTCTGACCTCATTTGTGTATGACGTGATGAGTGTTCAGGCAGTGTCAAATACTATCGGAGTTATAGAAATTATCATTGCCTTACTATTGATTTTTAGTGTGAAATTTGCATTTCTAAGAAGATATGCAGGAATAGGAATGATCATTACTTTTCTGGTAACACTGAGTTATCTGTTTACCACACCGGGTATCTGGAAAGTAGTGGACGGAATTCCCGTTACATACTTTTTTATCCTGAAAGACCTGATGCTTTTGGGATTTGGATGGATGATGATATTTCAAATGAAAAAATAATGGATAAAAAGAAAAAAATGAAAAATATACTCATATTACTCGGAATCGTTCTGGGTATAGCAGTTTTTGCAACAAGTTGTAAGGATTCGGCGAAATCCGGATCAACGGAAATTAAAAAAGAAAATGAGACCATTATGGACAGTAAAAATGTAAGAGAAATCTATTTTGCAGGCGGATGTTTTTGGGGAACGGAGCACTTTTTTCAACAAATTCGAGGAGTGGTGGGAACAGAGGTTGGATATGCCAACGGAAATACCGAAAACCCTACGTATGAAGAAGTGATAAGTCATACAACAGGTTTTGCGGAAACCGTAAAGGTAAAATATGATCCTGAACAGGTCGACCTGAAGCTTCTCATCAATCTGTATTTCAAAACCATCGATCCTACAAGCATCAATAAGCAGGGAAATGATAGAGGAGATCAGTACAGAACCGGGATTTATTATACCGACAAAGCGGATGAAAGTATCATTAAAGAAGAAGTTCAGAAGTTGGCTAAAAATTACAGCAAACCGATAGTGGTGGAAACGATTCCTTTAAAGAACTTCTACAGGGCAGAAGATTATCATCAGGATTATCTGGATAAAAATCCGGGAGGATATTGCCACATTGAACCTGGACTTTTTGAAATGGCAAGAAAAGCCAACCCGCTTCCGAAAGCGAAATACCAAAAGCCGGATCAGGAAACATTAAAGAGAAAACTGACTCCTCTGCAGTATGATGTTACCCAGAATAATGCAACGGAAAGACCTTATACCAACGAATACGATAAAGAATTTCGTGACGGGATCTATGTAGATATTACCACAGGAGAGCCGTTATTCGTTTCAACAGATAAATTTGAGTCCGGTTGCGGATGGCCAAGTTTTTCAAAACCGATTACGAAAAATCTGATCAATGAAAAATTAGACAAATCTCACGGAATGACAAGAGTAGAGGTAAGAAGTAAAACCGGTGATGCGCATTTGGGACATGTATTTACAGATGGTCCTGAAGATAAAGGAGGTCTGCGTTATTGTATTAACAGTGCATCCCTGAAATTCATTCCGAAAGAAGAAATGGAGAAAAAAGGATATGAAGAATACCTCCCTTTGCTTGAAAAAGACAAGAAATGAATGTAAGAAGGAGATGAAAGGACTGTCGAAAGGCAGTCTTTTTATTTTAAGTGAATTGAAATCTTTCTTTAATGCTCAACATAGAAATATTCAAAAATATTAAAAATCCAAAAATGATATAGTAGGATTCTTTTGGTAAAGCGATTAAGAATTTTTCTGTTCGGGATAAATAATTTTCTTCATATTTTGTATTATTATAATATGTTCCGCACGTAAAGATGGGTATGTCGAGCTCTTGTATATTAGGATCTATATAATTTACAACAGCAAATAAATGCCCTGTTTTTTCTAAATCAATAGCGTAAGTTTCATGTTTACCGATATGCATATCATTTAGTAAAGAAACAAAATCACCATATGTATTTTTATCATCCAGAATAAATTCAATCCCTGTATTTTTTTTGTTGTGTTTTTGAAGTTTTTTTATTTCTGAGACATAGAATTTTGAATTTTCCTTGGCTTTATTCCTGTCAACTTTTATTTTTTTATAATTCCAGTTTCTATTGGGTTCAAAGGTATATTGGTAATTACTTTTGTCATCCGATAATTTTTTGGGAATTCCTACATCAATGACAGAAATATTTATCTCTTTATATTTTTGATTTATAAAATACCAAAACAAAATGGGGATTAATACTGCGCTGATCAATCCAGGAACATAATGTATTTTTTTCAATGAAATCATTTAAATAAAATTAATAAAAAAAGTGATCCGAAAAACGAACCACTTCACAATATTTAAATTCTTAAATTTTTTAATCCTTAAAAAACTACCAATCCCTCTTTTTCAAAATCAAATAAGAACCGAAAATGAAAATTGAACACCAGATCAAACATGCAATCAGGCTTTCCGTAGGGTAGGTAAATTCATATTTAAGCCCCATCATTTTTGCCATATTCAGTCTGATCAAAGG
>JAFAAJ010000267.1 GCA_023426625.1 Bacteroidota bacterium | reverse complement strand
GTTTTGCATTATCCTCCACTGCTATTGTTTTACAGACTTTGCAGGAAAAAAATTACCTGAAAACAGTAGCCGGAGAAGCCTCATTTTCCACGCTTCTCTTTCAGGACATTGCCGTGATTCCTATTCTTGCTATTCTCCCTATTCTTGCAAATTACAAAGCAAGACACCATGATAATGAAATCCAGATCCTTATCCAGAAACTTCCGGAATGGCTTCAGGCCGGAACCGTGATTATGGGAGTTGCTTTTTTAATTCTTTTAGGAAAATATGTATTTGTTCCTTTTCTACGATATGTTTCCAAATCGGGAATGACGGAACTCTTGACGGCTTCTTCTCTGTTTTTAGTGATCGGTGTTTCGGAATTAATGGTAGTCATAGGTCTTTCTCCCGCTTTAGGAGCCTTCCTTGCAGGAGTAATGTTGGCCAACAGCGAGTTCCGTCATGAGCTGGAAGCACAGATCGATCCTTTCAAAGGCTTGCTGTTGGCTGTATTCTTTGTGAGTGTTGGTTCCACGATCAATTTTAATGTTATTCAGAATGATCCTATATTTATTTTCAGTACTGTTTTTGCCGTTCTGCTTGTAAAATTCCTTGTTTTATATGCCATCGGTAAATTCTTCAGGATAGATACTCCTCAAAGTCTGTTTTATGCATTTGCCTTGTCTCAGGTAGGAGAATTTGCCTTTGTCTTGATCAATTATGCCTCCAAGCTTTATCTTTTGAGTCCAGAACTGAATGCTCAGATGATGGCAGTAACGGCAATTACGATGTGCATCACTCCTCTCCTTCTGATCATTAATGATAAAATCATCACGCCAAAATTCATAAAAGAAATACCGGATGAAGTCAATGACTTTAATATTCTGGATAATAATGTAAGTCAGAAAAAGATCATCATTGTTGGGTTTGGACATTTTGGAAGTACGGTCGGGCGCTTACTGAAAGCTAATAAAATATCTGCAACGATTCTGGATCGGGATTCGGATCGGGTGAAGCTGTTGAGAAGTTATGGTTTTAAGGTATATTATGGAGATGCGACAAGAATTCCTATTCTAAGAGCAGCTGGAATAGAAGATGCGGAAATTTTAGTTTTATGTCTTGATGATCCGAATGATAATAAATTCATTGCGGAAGTGGTTCGGGAGAACTATCCAAACGTAAAGATCTTTGTAAGAGCAAAAAACAGGATAGATGCCTATAACCATCTTAATAATGGTATTGATAATGTGTATCGGGAAACGTTGGGAACGGCTGTAGATATGGCAGTGGATGTTCTGCATGAAACCGGCATGAGGAAATATGCAGCAAGACGTCTTGGACAAAGATTTATGGCCATCGACAAAGCGTCTATCCGGAGATTAGCCAAAGTAAAGGATGACGATGATGAAATCCTTCTTTTCACCACAAAAGAAATCCTCCAACGTGAGGAGGAACTTTTGGCTTATGATAATCTTAATTTTGATACCAGCAATTGGGAAAGTTCCTCATCCACCGATGAAGATGAGGAAACCCAAGAGTAGTTTAATGGACGTTTACACTTCCACCACTGTTTTGCTGTTTATTCACTACAACATTGCCTTTTTTATAGATATTTACACTTCCACCTGATGAAGCTTCTGCATCTACCCTTGATGTTGCACTGGCTTCAATACTGGCTCCGCTGGAAGCATCTGCTGAAAGATGATCAACGATCACTTCTTTTGCCGAAATACTACTTCCTGAAGAAGAGTCAAAATCTGCATTTTTAGCCTTACCTGAAACATCGATGCTTGCTGCTGAAGCAGCTTCAACATCCAGATTAACAGCCCAGACTTTTCCTCTGAAATCAGCACTGCTGTTCACAGAAATGTCGAGATCATTAGCTTCCAGATTTCCGGTAATTTTTCCTGCGCTGGAAACATCAACTTCTGTTTTATCCTGAGTAAATTTATCTTTCACATGTATTTCTCCCGCAGAGTTTGCCACCAGCTTCGTAAAATCTTTAGCATAGATTTTTGCCGTTACTTTATGGGAATTCATCACTCTTATTCCCGGTTTATAATGAATGTGTAGCTTTTCACCATCCATATCTACTAGAATTTCATTGATAATATTTTCGGGAGCAGAGATCACTACTCTTTCTTTATCGGATTTAATGATTTCTGCATCAATGGCTTGTGAAACTTCAATCTCATCAAAATTACCATTAAATTCTTTCTCCCTTAACGGTCCGTGATCTTTATTGGCTACTTTATCTACCCAATTACTTCTTCCTTTGTTCCTGTCATGTTTTTCGTTACACGAGGACAATAATGCGAGTGCAGAGAAGACAAAAAGAGTTGTTGATTTCATGTTTACTGCTTTTATAAAATTAGTTTTTAATATCTTTATACTTTAATAACAACTAATTTATGAAAAATATTTCATCAGTATTGTTAATTTCTGCTTTAGCATTCAATTACTCGTGTACTACAATGAAAAAAATTGATACTCAACAGGAAATCCCTGTACCGGATGCAGCTTTAGCTTCAAACCCATTTATGAAGAAAAGTAAACTTCAATATGAAGCTCCGGAATTCGACAAAATTAAAAATGAACATTTCAAACCTGCCTTTGATTTCGGGTTGAAACAACATGACGCTGAGATTTTAAAAATCGCCAATAATCCCGAAGCCGCTACATTTGAAAACACAATCGTAGCTTTGGAAAAGAGTGGAGAGATCCTGAAAAGAGCGATTATTGTATTTTCCAATTTAACCAGTGCAAATACGAACCCTACTTTACAGGCTTTGGATGAAGAATATGCTCCGATCTTTGCAGCCCATTCTGATAAAATGTATCTGAATGATAAGCTATACCAAAGAATAAAATCCATCACGGAAAATGGTCTGGATGCTGAAAGCAAAAGGCTATTGCAATTCTACAAGCAAAACTTTGAAATTGCCGGAGCCAATCTTTCTGCAGCTGATAAAGAAAAACTGAAGCAGATCAATCAGGAACTGGCTTCATTATCTACGCAGTATTCAAATAAATTGTTGGAGGCCAGAAAGCAGGGAGGAGTTTTTTTTTCTGATGTAAAGGAATTGGATGGTCTTTCTGCAGATGACATCGCTGCCGCTGCTACAGACGCAAAAAATGCAGGACAGCCCGGAAAATATCTTCTCGCTTTACAAAATACAACGCAGCAACCTCTTTTACAAAACCTTAAAAACAGAGCAACTAGAGAAAAACTCTTTAAAGCATCTTGGTTGAGAGCTGAAAAAGGTGACGGTAATGATACCCGCGAAACAATTGAAAAATTAGCTAAGCTTAGGCTTAAAAAGGCTCAGATTTTAGGTAAAAAGAACTTTGCTGCCTGGAAACTTCAGGATCAGATGGCTAAAACTCCCGAAGCTGCCATTAATTTGATGAACCAAATCGCTGCGCCTGCCGTAGAAACCGCCAGACGTGAAGCAAAAGATATTCAGGATCTTATTGATCAGCAAAAAGGAGGTTTCAAGGTAGAGCCTTGGGACTGGAATTTCTATGCTGAACAGGTAAGAAAAGCGAAATACGACCTGGATGAAAATCAGATCAAACCTTATTTTGAAGTTACCACAGTTTTGGAAAAAGGAGTTTTCTATGCTGCAGAGAAATTTTATGGAATTACCTTCAAAAAAAGAACAGATCTTCCGGTTTATCATCCTGAAGTAGTTGCCTATGAAGTTTTTGATCATGATGGTAAGTCATTGGCTATCTATTATCTTGATTTCTACACCAGAGATTCTAAGAATGGTGGTGCATGGATGAGTAATTTTGTGGAACAGTCTTATCTTTTGGGAACAAAGCCAGTGATTGTTAATTGTTTTAATTATCAGAAGCCGGCTCCGGGAAAACCTTCATTAATCAGCTATGATGATGTTTCTACGATGTTCCATGAGTTTGGACATTCTATTCACGGAATTTTTGCAAGCCAGAAATACCCTTCACTTTCGGGAACGAATGTACCGAGAGATTTCGTGGAATTCCCTTCACAGATCAACGAACATTGGGCATTGGATCCTATGATTTTGAAGAATTATGCTGTTCATTATGAGACTAAACAGCCGATCCCTCAAACGCTGGTTGACAAGATCAAAAAAGCAGCGACTTTCAATCAGGGATATATGACAACAGAATTGGTTTCTGCGGCGGCATTAGATATGGATTGGCATACGGTAACTGATGAAAATCAGCTGATTCCTGTTCTGGATTTTGAAAAACAGTTTTTAACGAATCATGGCTTTACACTGGCTACTGTACCTCCAAGATATCACACTCCTTATTTTGCACACATTTGGGGAGGAGGTTATTCTGCGGGATATTATGCTTATTTATGGTCTGAAACTCTGGATAACGATGCGTGGGAATGGATCAAAAATAATGGTGGACTGACAAGAGAAAACGGAGATCGTTTCAGAAAACATATTTTATCTGTAGGAAATTCTGTTGATCTAAATCAGGCATTCAGAGATTTTACAGGACACGATCCGGATATTAAACCTTTATTGAGAAACAGAGGTTTTATTAAATAAATTCTTAAAAGCATTCATTTTTGGATGCTTTTTTTATTTTCATTTAATTTGCTTTTTAAAATTAAAAAAAATGAATTGTCCATGCTGTTCTGGAAAGTCTTATGAAGATTGCTGCAAACCTTATCACACCGGAGAAAAAAATGCTCCGACCGCAGAGGCTTTAATGCGTTCGAGATTTTCCGCATTTGCTATTCCGAACGGAAAATATCTGATAGAAACAACCTCGCCAAGTAAAAGACAATTTCACAGTATTAAAGA
>JAFAAJ010000250.1 GCA_023426625.1 Bacteroidota bacterium | reverse complement strand
ACAAGAATACCGGATGCAAGTCCGCTTAATCCAACGAGAAAGCCACAAAACCAATGAAACCATTTGTTGAATTTTTCCCATCCATATAAAAAGAAACCAATCGCTATAGCTTCAATAAAAAATGCCGTTCCTTCGAGAGAGAATGGCATTCCGAAAATAGGTCCTGCATGTTTCATGAATTGCGGCCACAAAAGTCCAAGTTCAAACGATAACATTGTCCCCGAAACAGCTCCTGTTGCAAATAAAATGGCAACACCTTTACTCCATGCTTTAGTAAGACCTTTGTATATTTCGTTGTTTGTTTTAAGATATTTCCAATGTGCAAAGGCCATTAAAAAAGGCATAACCATACCTACGCAGGCAAAAATGATATGAAACCCCAGTGATATAGCCATCTGAGCACGGGCGGCAAGAAAATCATCCATAATAACCAACTTTTGAATTAAATAAAGGTACGTATAATTTGTTGACAGTTAATATGATTTACAGCAGGTACGGTTTGATAAATTCATTTTAGCTTTAATCTTTTTTAGATTGTTGACTGTGGATAAATCAACTTTTTTTTGACATATTTTAACTTTCACACCTCGAAAAAAATCACGATATTTGTAAGTCTTTGCATTTAGCAAGGATTTTTAATATTTGATATGAGTCAGAAACAATATACAGCTAGTAGTATTCAGGCATTGGAAGGAATGGAGCACGTGCGTATGCGTCCTTCAATGTACATTGGTGATGTAGGTGTAAGAGGTCTTCACCATTTGGTTTATGAAGTAGTAGATAACTCTATTGACGAAGCGTTGGCAGGATACTGTGATACGATCTCGGTTAACATTAAAGAAGGTAACGGAATTGAGGTTATCGATAATGGTAGAGGTATTCCGGTGGATTTCCACGAAAAAGAACAAAAATCTGCTCTTGAAGTTGTAATGACGAAAATTGGAGCCGGAGGTAAATTCGATAAGGATTCTTACAAGGTTTCAGGAGGACTTCACGGAGTTGGGGTGTCGTGTGTGAACGCGCTTTCCAATGAAATGGTAACCACCGTTTACAGGGATGGAAATATTTATCAGCAGGTATATTCCAGAGGAAAAGCTCAGACAGGAGTGGAAGAGATAGGACATAGTGAGAAAAGAGGAACCAAGCAGTTTTTCCAGCCGGATGATACTATTTTCACAGAACTAGTATATAACTATGATGCTTTAGCTAATCGTTTAAGAGAGCTTTCGTACCTTAATAAAGGAATCACGATTACTCTTACCGATGAAAGAGAAAAGCTGGAAGACGGATCTTTCAGATCAGAAGTGTTCCATTCAGAAGGTGGATTGAAGGAATTTGTTGCCTTTATTGATGGCAGCAGAGAATCCATTATGGAGCATGTGATCTTCATGGAAGGAGAGAGAGATGATATTCCTGTTGAGGTTGCTATGCGTTATAATACTTCTTTCAATGAGAATCTTCATTCTTATGTTAATAATATCAATACCCATGAAGGAGGAACCCACTTGGCAGGTTTCAGACGTGCTTTAACGAGAACTTTAAAGAAATATGCAGATGATCTTGGTATTCCACAAAAGGAAAAAGTAGAGATCACCGGAGATGACTTCCGTGAAGGATTAACGGCTGTAGTTTCTGTAAAAGTAATGGAACCTCAGTTTGAAGGACAGACTAAAACGAAATTGGGTAACTCTGAAGTTTCCGGTGCAGTTGATAAGATTGTAGGGGAGATGTTGACCAATTTCCTGGAAGAAAATCCTAATGAAGCGAAGCAAATTGTTCAGAAAGTAGTTTTGGCGGCAAAGGCAAGACAGGCAGCTAAGAAAGCCCGTGAAATGGTTCAGAGAAAATCGCCGATGGGTGGTTCCGGGCTTCCTGGGAAATTATCAGACTGCTCTTCGAAAGATCCTGCAGAATCAGAAATCTTCCTTGTAGAGGGAGATTCCGCAGGGGGTACTGCAAAACAGGGAAGAGACAGGCATTTTCAGGCTATTTTACCATTAAGAGGTAAAATCCTGAATGTAGAAAAGTCAATGCTTCATAAAGTATATGATAACGAAGAAATCAGAAATATTTATACTGCTTTGGGAGTTTCAGTAGGAACGGAAGAAGACAGTAAAGCGTTGAATTTATCCAAGTTGAGATATCACAAGATCGTAATCATGACCGATGCCGATATCGATGGTTCTCACATTTCTACACTGATTCTTACATTCTTCTTCAGATATATGAAAGAACTTATTGAGAATGGATATATTTATATCGCTCAACCACCTTTATATTTATTGAAGAAAGGAAACAAAAAAGTATACGCCTACAACGAAAAAGAACGTGAAGAGTTTACTTTGGAAATGTCTCCAGATGGAAAAGGCGTTGAGGTACAACGTTACAAAGGTCTTGGAGAAATGAACCCTGAACAGCTTTGGGAAACAACGCTGAATCCGGAACATAGAATCCTGAAACAGGTAACTATTGATAACGCTGTAGAAGCAGATAGCATTTTTTCTATGCTGATGGGTGATGAAGTGCCTCCAAGAAGAGAGTTTATTGAGAAAAACGCAAAATATGCTAAAATTGATGCGTAATCAGCGGGCATTATTATAAAAACTAAAGGCTTCAAATTCTGAAGCCTTTTTTAATTCACATATTTTTAGAATTATTTTAACATATATTAAGATTTTCTTATTTTTACGAAATTTTTGTAACCATGATGAAAATCTTAATGGTAGGGGCATTGTCTATAGCTTCACTACATTTTGCTCAAAATTATCCAGTTTCGGGAATTCCTGAAAATTTAAAGAAAAACGCAAATGCGGTTGTAAGAAAGGATTTTACAACAATACAGATCAACAAAATTGATGACATACGATATCAGTACACTACAGTGACTACGGTTTTAAATAAAGATGGTGAGGGTAGTGCACAAGCCTATATTCCGTATGAAAAAGGAAATAGTATATCTAATGTTAAGGTAACGATCTATGATGAATCCGGAAAAAAAATAAAAAGTTTCTCGAAATCGGATTTTGGTGATTTTGCCAACAATCAACAAGGAACATTTTATTCAGACAATAGAGTTTTAGCATTATCTTATACACCTGCTCAGTATCCATATACTGTTGAATTCACCTATGAAATTGATGATGAGAATACGGTTTTTATACCTGATTTTATTCCGTTTTCCAGACCAAATATCTCCTTGCAGGAAGCGCAATTTAAGATCATTAATAAATCCGGTATTGAGTTAAGATCAAAAATATATCCGTCAAAATATAACTATGCATCAGTTGTAGAAGATGATAATGGAGCCGAAAAAACGTATACTTATAAAGATGTCCCGGCAATAGAAGATGTTCCATTGTTACCCGCACCGGTTAAAATATTACCTAAAGTAAGCTTTTCCCTTACAAAATTCAATCTTGAAGGCAAACAAGGTACCATCAATACATGGGCAGATTTCGGATCATGGTATTATAACAGTATTCTACAACCGGTTTCTGTATCTACTCCGGCTATTAAAGCTGAAGTGGCTGCACTTAATCTGCAAGGTTCAACAGAAGAGAAAGTGAAGAAACTTTACCAGTATATGCAGACAAAAACCCGATACATATTTGTTGCATTAGGTATAGGAGGATGGCAACCGATGATGCCCGATGAAGTGAATAGAAAAGGGTACGGAGACTGTAAAGGACTTACAAATTATATGAAAACGTTGTTGGATGAGGCCGGAATTCCATCTCAATACTGTGTAATCAATTCGAACCCATCTGAAGTTTCATTTGATCCCGATTTTCCTAAAATGGGTGGGAATCATGTTATTCTGATGGTTCCAACAGAAAAAGGAAATATCTGGCTTGAAAACACCTCACAGCAAATTGCATTCAATCACTTGGGATACAGTACAACAGGTAGGAATGTATTGTCCATTAAAAAAGACGGAATCGAATTAATCAATACACCTGTTTATACCGCAGAAAAGAGTAAGGAAAAACAGAGTCTGAAAATCAAGCTGAATGAGGATAACAGTATTATCGGACAAGGGAAATTTGAGTATACAGGAAACCAGTATGATTTTAGTCTGGTGTATACAGGCTTATCTCCTAAAGAAAGAAATGAAAGATTGAAAAATCAAATTAATACTCTGAATCTGGAAAAATTAGAGATCAAAGAGTATCTGAATGATAAAGATAATGCCGTGACGCAAATGAATGTAGATTTTAAGGCAAATAATTATTCGAAGAATGCAGGTGGCAGCATGATCTTCAGAGCTTTACCCATCTTTCCCAATTCAATTTATAAAACGGATGAAAACAGGGAATTGCCGTTCGAAATAAGTCTTCCTTTTGAAGATGATTATCAGGTCGTCATTGAAATTCCTAAAAACTATAAAATAGATGAAATCCCTGATGCAGTTACCATTAATTCTGAATTTGGTTCTTATAAGCTAACAGTAGTAAAAGATGGTGATAATTTGAAAGTAAACAGAGTTGTACGAGTAAATAAAGGGATATATCCTAAAGAAAAATATAATGACTATATCAACTTTAGAAAAAAAATACTGAATAACGATAACTCAAAAATTTTAATCTCTAAAATCTAAGCATGAAAAAATTATTAATGGTTTTTGCAGTAGTAAGCATCGTTTTTACTAGCGCCCAAAAACACGAATTCTTGGATCCACCTAAATTCAACGAAGCAGATCTGTCTAAACCGAAATCTCTGTTGGATGAGAATGCCCCTGCAGAACTTTTATATAGATCTATACATTTTATGATAGATAATTCTACAGGAATGTTGCATAAAAAATATTTTTATAGAATTAAAATTTATAATAAAGATAAAGCAGAAGGGTGGTTAAATCTTGAGGTTCCTCTTTATCAGAGTGAAACTGATAAGGAAACTTTGGCAAAAATCAAGGCTGTTACTTATAATTTAGAAAACGGATCAACAGTTCAGACAAAAGTTGAAAAAAGTTCAAAATATAAGAGTAAAGAAAATAAATATTACTCCATAACCAAGTTTGCCTTTCCTAATGTGAAAAACGGATCAGTATTAGAATACCAATATGAAGTAGTTTCCCCATTTGGGTTTGATATTCCGGAAATTCTTATTGAACCGGATACTCCATCTATTTATACAGAATATGTTTTAGAAGCTCCTATAAGCATTTCCTATAATGTAAATTATACCGGATCACTCGTGCCTCAACACAGAAAAGTAGAAGAAAGCATCATGTATGGTGCACAATATAAGACATATAGATTTGCGTATGAAAATGTTAAAGGTTTTAAGACTGAAAGATTTGTTAAAAATGACAGAAACTACAGAACTAAAATCAGTGCGGAATTGCACTCTACAAACTTTAAAGAGCTTAAATTATATTCGTCATCTTGGGACCAAATTAGAGATAGACTGTATTTAAATAAAAATTTCGGAGGTGAATTAGATAGAAAAAGATTGGTAAAAGAAAATATGCCTGCAGAAATTGCCAATCTGAGAAATGAACAGCAAAAAGCCGAAGCAATTTTCAGATATGTTCAGAAAACCTTTACTTGGAATAATGAGAGAGGGGTATATACAGATGAAGGATTTAAAAAACTTTTAGAAACAAAAACCGGAAATGCCACGGAAATTAACCTATTTTTAGTGGCAATGCTTAGAGAAGCAGGTATTAATTCAGATCCGGTATTAATTTCTACTGTTGATAATGGATTGATTAATCTGGCATCTCCAAATGTTTCTAATATGAATTTTGTGCTTGCTGCTGTTGAAAGTAAACAAGGTTATAATATTTATGATGCTACTTCTAAGCAGTCATCTATGAATGAATTACCTCCAAGAGATTGGAATCGCTATGGAATCTTATTGTCAAAACCAAAAGTTAAACAATTAGAAATGATTAATAGGCAACCGAGTTTTACTTATCTTACCATAAATGCTAAAATCAATGAAGACGGTTCAATTTCCGGAAGCTATTCAGATAAGGATACAGGATCTTATGCAATGTTTGCTAAAGAGAACTATGATGACAATGCAGATAAATATAAGAAACAGTATAAAGAAAACTTTACAGTTGATTTCACAGATATAGATTCTAAAGTTCTTGAAAATGGAGACTTTGAAAGCACCATGAAATTTGCCTCTGAAAATATGATGGATAGAATTGGAAAGAAGATGATTATCAACCCAATGCTTTTCCTTAATAAAAACTCTAATGAGTTTGATCAGACAGAAGAAAGAAAATATACAATTGACTTCATCTCTCCATTCACAAAAATCAAAAAGATTGTTCTTGAAATTCCTGAAGGATATGTAATTGAAGAATTACCGAAGAATAAAAAAATTGTTACTGAGGATAAAGAGATAGAGTATAGCTATATCGCAGAACAAAAAGGGAATAAGCTGGAGATTACGTCCACTACAAAAGTAGCCAGTGCAGACTATCCTAAAGAATATTATCCTGCATTCAAGCAAATATGGGGGACGGCTTCAAAAAGCGAAAACCAGGTAATAAGCTTGATTAAAAAATAATTTATTATTAAAAAATTGCAAAAACCATTCAGAAATGAATGGTTTTTGCATTCATATGGGAAATTAAAACCCATGAAAAATATTTTTGCAACTTTCTTTATCTCTTCATTCTTCATTTTTTCAGCATGTAAAAAGAGCAGTGTAGAAAATTCTGAAGCTTTAGACCAGAAAACAATTGCTCAAAATTTCGTAACAGACTCTGTTGTAGTAAATGATTCCATAAAGATCAGTGACTCCCTTAGTTTAAAATATACAGCAAAACTATTGGTGTTCCCTACCATAAAGGATAAAAAACTGCTGGATAGTATATATTTTAATAATAAGGGAATAAAAGATTATTCTAGACAGGGAATACAGGCATATTTAGAAAAAGAAAGAGATGGCTATTATTATTCCGTGAAAAATGATAGCAAAGACTGGCTTTCAGGCTTAACGTACTCTCAGAAATGGTATACAAATTCTTTAATGAGTCTCAAATCTCATCTTAATGATTATATCCATATTCAGTACATGGGAAGCGCCTATGAAGGAGGAGCACATGATAATTACGGATTCTCAGAAAGGGTTTTCGATCTGAAGAAAAATAAAAAAATAGAACTGAAAGACATTACTTCAATACCACAAAAGAAACTGGAAGAGCTGTTGATGAAGAATTTGGATAATATTCATAGCGGAACTACAGATTCAGAAGGGAAAGTCAAAAATTCAGAGATGCTTTTAGTAGAAATGATTCCTGTAACCGAAAATTTCTACTTTGATGATAAAAACCTCTACTTTCATTACAGTCCCTTTGAGATTGCAGCCTTTGCAGCCGGTGATATTGTGATCCCCGTTCCCTGGCAGGAATTAAAAGGAACCTTAAAACCGGAATTTAAGGAAAGAATGAAAATAAAATAAAAGATGATGCTTCCTATCAGGAAGCATTTTTTTATTTTTGCCACAATGGAAAAAGTAGCCTTTATCATCAATCCTTTTTCAGCAAAAAAGAATTATAAACCGTTTCTCGAGGAACTTAAAAAGAAAGTAAAAGATCCTTTGTACTATATTTCTGAGTCTATTCAGGGAACGGATGAGTTCATTCAGCGGAATTTTAATCGTATTGATATTTTTGTTGCTATAGGAGGAGACGGAACAATATCAACAGTGGCTAAAAACCTTATCAATACCAATAAAATACTGGCTATTTTCCCCGCAGGTTCGGGAAATGGCTTTTCCAATGAAACACAGTTTAGCAGAAATTTAGATGAACTTCTCAGAAAGTTAAGAACGGGAAAGTCTACTAAAATAGATACTTTTACTGTCAATGACAGGCTTTCCATTAATGTTTCAGGAACAGGGTTTGACGGAAAAGTTGTAAAAGAGTTTGAAAAAACAAGTCGGGGTTTCAAAAATTATATTAAAGTCTCTTTCAGGACATTTTTCAAATATAAACCCATTAAAGTCAAGTTTTTAGACGAAAAATATCAACAATACAACGGGAAATATCTCATGCTGAATATTGCCAACACACGACAGTTTGGAAATAGAGCATATATTGCGCCTATGGCCAGTAAAAGTGACGGATTGGTGGATATTGTGCTGGTGAAAAAATTTCCTTTTTCCTACTCACCTTTTTTTGCGTACCGGATGTTTACCAAAAGATTAAAAGATGACCAGTATATCACCTATCTTCCTGTTTCTGAGATAGAATTTAAAGTTAGTACAAAAAACTGGCATCTGGACGGTGAATTCAATAAAATAAAATCACCTGTAACGGTGAAAGTACTTCCCCAAAGTTTAAATATTCTTATATAATTTCCCTAAATTAGGGCAAATTATTAAAGATGAGTAGAATAATATTAAGAGTATTTGCAATAGCATCTACATCTTTACTAGTTTCGTGTACAGCTGGCAAAACAGTTACTGGTTCTAAAACTTCAGAAAAGCCTAATATCATTTTCATTATGACGGATGATCATGCGAAAAAAGCGATGAGTGCTTATTCCCATGATTTAATAGAAACTCCTAATCTCGACAGGATAGCCAGGGAAGGGATACAATTCAACAATGCATTTGTGACAAATTCTCTGTGTGGACCTGCAAGAGCTGTTTTTCTGACAGGAAAATACAGTCATATTAATGGTTTCAGGGCAAATTTTGATACTTTTGACGGAAGTCAGCCCACATTACCCAAATACCTGAAAACAGAAGGGTATTATACGGC
>JAFAAJ010000206.1 GCA_023426625.1 Bacteroidota bacterium | reverse complement strand
TCCACAATCGCCCTGATCGAGGTTTTTCCAATGTTTTCTTCATTATGCTGAGGGGTTTCCCCGACAAGATTGGTTCCTGTTTCCCCAGTAGGAACCATAGGCTTTTCTACGATCTCTATAATTTCAGCCGTCAGTTTAAACACATCATGATACATGCTCCTGATTAACGAATCATTGTATACATCGGTCCCGAAGAACAAAGTTTCTCCCACCCGGAAATGATTGACTTCTTCCGGGATCTTATTTCTGAAAATAAGAGGAATGGTAACTGATGATCCTGCCGACAAAAATGGAATTGTGGTTTGGTGTATCTGCTCAATGATCTCTTTAAAACGATTGAGCTTGGTCAGTTTTTTCTCGTCCGGAAGTATACCGTTGAGGCAGTTGAGATTGGTTCCGATCCCCACAATTTCTATATTCGGAATTTTTGAAGCTTCACCGTAGAACTGTGAGAGGTCTTTCACCATAATTCCTTCTCTGAGTTCTCCCATTTCCACCATAATTACAATTTTATGGATCTTATTTTGTTTGATGGCTTCATCAGAGAGCGCTTTGATGGTATCCAGCTCTGTATTGAAACTTACATCCGCATATTTGACGATGCTTTTGGCTAATCTTTTAGCCGGCGGTTTTATGTAAACAGTCTGGGTTTTCGGGGACAACTTTTTGATGTTACGCAAATTGGATAAACGGGAGTCACAGATCTCTTTGTCGGAAATTTCCAGAAGACATTTCAGGAACTTCTCGTTTCCGCATAGCAATTTTGCAACTACCGCCCATTCGATATGATTTTCTTTGAACAGCTGATCGAGATAGTTATAATTGTGAAGTAATTTGCTTGTATTTAAAGTAATGTATGACATTTTATTTTTTTAGTCGCATTTCAAGATATTTAGAAGAAAAACCTAATTTCCTGTATAAATGTATTGCCGGGTTTTCCGGTTCACAATGGAGTGCGATGTCGCCTTGTGAAGAATCAATAGCTTCTTTCATGAGTTTTTTTCCTATTCCCTGTCCTCGTACTTCCTTATCTGTTGCAATATAAACAAGGATGTTTTCAGGGATATAACCGCTCATTCCGGTCTCATTGACAACAACGGCTCCAACCAGCTGATCGGTATCTTCATTTTTTGCCGTGATGATGATTCCTCCCGGTTTGTTTTCCAGTCCCAATGCATAGTTGATGGCTTCAGCAATATCTGCTTCGGGATCACCGTATTGTTCCAAATGTCTGAAAAGAAACTGAACGATCTGTTGCTTTTCACTGGTATTGATTGTATTGTCTTTTGAATATTTCTGTATTCTAATCATAATTTTTTATTTATCCAGGGTGCGGAAGTGTGATGTCGAATCCAAGGTTATCATTTGTTCTATTGACGCTTTTTACTCGTTTTTTTAAAAAAAGCAGAGGAATATCCGTATAATTAATAATTTGTTTAAAGAAATTTCCTGCAAAAAACGATCGCCAACTGCCTTCATCTTTATAGTTGAGAATGATAATATCTGCATGATGTTCCTGCGAGAATTTGGAAATATGTGTTGCCTTATCATGCGTCAGTAAAAACTTGGAGTTATACTCCTGAGACTTTATGGCAAGATTGGTTTTGGCACGTTGATAAGCTTTCCTTATTTTCACAAAATCCTCTTCATTGCTGATTGCCAACAGACTGATAAGGGCATTGTTTTTCTTGGCAATTCTTACGGAAAGATCAATTTTATCCGTTAAATCTTCCAATACACGTATGGGAACGAGGATCTTTTCGAACACATATTTGGTACAGTTTTCAGGAACCAGTAAAACGGAACAGTTGGTTCCCGTCAGGATTTCATATGACAATGATCCTAAGATCACCTGTGTCAAATTCTGTTTGCCGGAACTGCCGCATATTACAAGATCAACGTCCTCGCTTTCCACAGCTTCATTGATACCGTTGACCAAACTTCCGTTTTTGATAAGTGTTTGGAAGTTGATCCCTGAATATTCTGTTTTTAAAGAATTTTCAAGTTTATTTAGAGTCTGTTCTGCCTTTTCATGATTTTCACTGATTGTTTCCGCGCCGATTACCTGTCTGCCGGTTCTGTCGATGATCGCATGATGTGCAATACTGTGAAACAAAATTACTTTGGCATTATGACGTACCGCCATATGTGCAGCCATTTTGACGGCATTATATGATTTTTCGGTAAAATCAATGGCTACGAGTATGGTATTTATTACATTTTGCATTTGGTGGGTCTTATTAATATTCAGAGTACAAAATTAGAGCCTGGATATTCTAATTGATGTTAGAAATTCATGCATTTATGGTATATTTTATCTTTTATGGATGTGATATTATCAAATCGTTTTATTATACCTGTTGAAATACCTGAAATTAACCGTAAACTGCCACAAATCATGACGCAAGAAATAGCAATCCCGAAAGGGAAACTGTTTTCCGTAAAAACCGAACTTCATAATCGAATTTTCAACTTTAATTAGCGTATGAAATTTTAGTACATTTTAAAGAAAACAAAAAAATACAGCCCACTTATGAGGCTGTAATGAGGTCGATATTTTTAGTTTTTAAAGGGAGTTGTGCAACGGTTACCGATGTTAGTTGATGTGCTTATTCTTCACTAAGATTTACTTTGTTTTCGTTTATTCCATTTAGATCCATAATCGTAAAAATAGTTTCCTCGGTTTTTCTACAAAGTTTTACCATTTTTTGAACGCTTACATCTTCCATATCTTCAAAATGATTTAAGGAAAAGAATAAATGTCTCCTTGGTCAAAGGCGTCTTTTAAATGACTAAATTCATTAGACATTGCAAGATTTAAAATTTGCTCAAAGATGATATGCCTAGCTTCTATTAAATTGTTGATTGTTTCAATTATTTGTTCTCGATAGGTTGGCTCCATAATTATTCTCCCTTAAAAAATGCAAGTTCTAAAGCTCGATAATCACTAATTTCATAACCAACTTTTTGTTTAATCAAGTTGTAAAAAGTTTCAAAAGCCTTTATGAAAAGCAGTTAATTAGCGTATGAAATTTCAGAACATTTATAAAAAGCAAAAAAAGTACAGCCCACTTATGAGGCTGTAATGAGGTCGATATTTTTAGTTTTTAGGATTTTAGGAAGTTGTGTAACGGTTACCGATGTTATCTGCAGTTTTTATTATTCGATTTTTGTCAGGGTTAAACTTTG
>JAFAAJ010000150.1 GCA_023426625.1 Bacteroidota bacterium | reverse complement strand
CAAGGAAACTTGAGCTCATCACAAGAACTCAGAATGATTGGAAAACGGTAGAAGAATTAGATCATGTCATCAGAAAGTTTGATGAAAAAGATCCGGCTAAATATGACTTTGCATTGTTTGGATTAGGGGTAACTAAAGAACTACTATAAAAGTAAGAAGGATGAAAAAGAATATTGAAAAAATTGAGACTTTAGAAAAAATAGCAAACGGAATTACCTGGTGGATAGGCTCTATTCCGTCACTCATCGCCCATACTTTATTTTTTATCATTTCATTTCTGCTCCCGGTACTGAATATCATTGAATTCGATAAGATGCTTTTGATTCTTACCACAGTGGTTTCATTGGAGGCAATTTATCTGGCGATTTTTATCCAGATGTCGGTTAATAAAAGCCATGAGAAAATTGAAGACATCCAGGAAGATATCGAAGAAATCAGCGAGGATATTGAAGATATTCAGGAAGATATTGAGGAGATCAGCGAAGACATAGAAGAGATCAATGAAGATATTGAAGATATCCAGGAAGATATCGAGGAGATCAATGATGAAGAAGAGGAAGAAAATCACATTGAAAGAGCTAAAAATGTCATGCTTAAAAGCAATGTAAGTTCAAATAAAAGTGAAATAAAAGCTTTGAAAGATAAAATATCCGAACTTCAAAATAAAATTGATGAATTGAAAAAAGACTGATTATCAGTGCTTTTTGTTTGGCTTTTAGTTTTTGATGAAATAATTTTAAATTTTTTTTTATTTATTTGATATCGAAATATTTTCTATAATCAGAATTAAACTTGAATAATTTATTTATAAAACCTGCCTATTTTAAAACCCTACTGTTGTAATCATTCGATTACACGATTTTTTATCTAAATTGAATTTGACTATTGGATTCTTAAAAGTTTAACTTGTTAAGTTAATTTTTGTTATTTTTGAATAAATAATGATCAAATGTTAAATTATAGATTAAAAAAATACTCTTTTCTTTTAGTATTATTATTAGTTTCTATGTCTGCTTTTTCCCAAACGAAAGGAAGGAAATTGCAAAAAGAGAAAACTACAGCTATGAGTATGAAGGCAGGAGCATTTATAGATGTGAATGTACCTTCTTATACGCCTTCCGGTTATACCCCTGAACAGCTGGTAAAAAATGTTCTGATTACCGGAGGAAGTACATGTACCATACCCAATGTTAGCAACGTAACAATTTCGCCCAACCAGCCGGTTACGGATCCAAACAGAGTATGGGGATATTTTCATAAAGGAACGACTAATTTCCCTTTTACGGATGGAATTGTTTTGGTAACAGGTGCTGCTAATAAAGCGGGAAATGCTCTTGAAACCAATACATTGGGAGATAGCCCGGGAACAGGGAGTGATGCCGATCTTGTAGCGGCGATCAACCCTTTGGCGGGACTTCATGATGCTGTTGCATTAGAATTTGACTTCGTACCGAACAGTAATCAGGTGAAATTCAACTATATCTTTGCTTCTGAGGAATATACCTCTTCTTATCCGTGTGGAAACTTTTCCGATGGATTTGCTTTATTGCTGAAAAAAGTGGGAGATCCTACTTATACCAATATGGCGATTCTTCCGGGTGGAGCAGGACCAGTGAGTGTTACGAATATTGTTCCTTCTATTTATACTTGTGGTCCTATAAACGAGCAGTATTTCGCTGGTCAGAACACAGCGAATATTGAGACCAATTTTAATGGGAGAACCATTCCTTTAACTGCCGTAGCGGATGTAATTCCTGGGCAAACCTATCATTTTAAAATGGTTTTGGCTGATGCTTCCGATTCAAGTTTTAACTCTGCGGTATTTCTTCAGGGAGGATCATTTGATATCGGGATTAGCATTGTGGATGAAAACGGGGTAGTTTTACCGGATACCATCAATATGTGTGATAATACTCCGAAAATATTAAAAGCACAACTTTCAACAGTTCCAGGTATGACTTTCCAATGGTATAAAGATGGGGTGGCTATTCCTGGTGCAACAGCAATTACGTACACTGCAACACAACCGGGTGTATACGAGATAAAAGTAATGGTTCCGGGAAATCAATGTCCGGGGGAAGCCAAGATTACGATCATTGGAGGTACAACACCAACGGCACAAAACGCAACTTTAAAACTTTGTAGTACGCCTTCATTGTCTACATTTAATCTAAATGATGCTCTTCCTTCAATCAGTACTACTCAGGGAGCAGTATTTACATTTTATGAAAATCAGTCAGATGCTCAGGCTCAAAACGGAAACTTTATTACCAATCTTACGTCTTATAACGGAACGAATGGTCAGGTAATTTATGTAGTGGTTTCCAATGGTGCATTCTGTAGTAAAATAGTAACACTAACGCTAATCAAAGAAGATATTCCTATTACAACAATTAGTTCTTCAAAAACAAGAATCTGTATGGGAGAGTCTGTAGTGTTAAATGCTTTTGGAGGAGCTACTTATCAATGGAGTAATTCCACGACTACAGCAGGTACACAGACTCTTAGTCCTACACAAACAACAACATATACGGTATACGCAATCGGGCAACTGGGATGTAAATCTTTAGAGCCTGCAACGGTGACCGTAGAAGTGGTTCCGGCGATTACCTCCAACCTTAAAGGCGGTATCATCTGTATTGGAGACAAAATCACTCTTGATGCAGGAGCAGAACCTAACTATTCTTATCTGTGGAGTACAGGAGAAACAACTCAGACTATAGAAGTTGATGAAGCAGGACCATATACCGTTACCATCTCGAACGGCGTTTGTTCAAAAGAATTTAAAACAGAGGTTATTCAGGCTATTGTCCCTGAAATTACCAATGTGGATTATAATGAGAACGGAACTTTAGTAATCACGGCAGTAAGCAATGCTCCAATGGAATATTCGGTAGATAACGGATTGACATGGCAGTCTTCCAATATTTTCTCAAATATTCCTAAAAATACCATAATCCCAATCAGGGTAAGAGTAAAAACAACTAGCTGTGTAGGAATTCTGGATTACTTTACATTTGTTGTGAAAAATGTAATTACTCCAAATGGAGATAATGTAAATGACATCATTGACTTCAGAGCAGTGATCGATTATAAAGAATTTAAAGCTGTTATTTATGACCGTTACGGAAAAGCAGTTTACAAAGCTGAGAAAGTAAGACCTTATTGGGATGGATACTTCCAGGGTAAAAAACTTCCAACAGCGTCATACTGGTATCAGATTTCTTATGAAGATACGGTTAACAAGACAACAGCAGTGAAAACAGGCTGGATATTGTTGAAAAATATAGAATAATTTTATAGTGTACATTTTTAAAGAAAGACTAACAATTTGTTAGTCTTTCTTTGTGTTTTGGGAAAACAAATTTAATATTTGAAGTTGCTGAAGTTTATATGAGTAGTAATCCTAATGACATTGAGTTGAATTTCAATCAAAAAAAATAGTATTTTTGTTGAAAATAGTATAAAATGTTAAATAGGAGGACAAGAAGTTTGTTTTTAACTTTATTTTTTGCACTTATCAGCTGTTTTGCCTTTTCTCAGGGCAGAGAGAAGAAGGTAAGTGTTCAAAAACCTACATCTGCAACTATGAAGGCTGGAGCTTTTATAGACGTTAATACCAGTACCTATCCGGAATCATCATACGGAATTAGCCAGCTGATAAAAGATGTATTAATAAGTGGCGGATCTACATGTTCCAGTGCCAATGTTAGTAATGTTGTGGTATCTCCTAATTTATCAGTAAGTGATGTGACCAGAACTTGGGGCTATTTCAATAAAGGAACTACCAATTTTCCATTTGCCAAAGGAATTATATTGACAACAGGGCATGCAAGAAAGGCAGGGAATGCATTTCAGGCTGGAAACTTAGGAGATGTGTTTGGGCATGTAGGAGATATGGACCTGGCAACAGCATTAGGAGTACCTAACAATAATTTGTTTGATGCCACCTACATAGAATTCGATTTTGTACCTACTTCTACGGAAGTTTCATTCCGATATATATTTGCGTCTGAAGAATATGATAACAATTTCCCTTGTAGCATTACAGACGGTTTTGCATTATTACTGAAAAAAGTGGGAGATCCTACTTATACCAATCTGGCAGTTCTTCCGGGTGGAGCAGGACCTGTAAGTGTTACCAATATTGTTCCGGCAATCTATCCTTGTGGACCTATCAATGCACAATATTTTGGAGGACAGAATACAGCAAATATTGAAACCAATTTCAGTGGACGTACAGTTCCATTAACAGCAAAGGCAACCGTTATTCCGGGAGAAACTTACCATTTCAAAATGGTTTTGGCAGATTATTCGGATTCCACTTTTGATTCAGGAGTGTTTTTGGAAGCAGGGTCTTTTGATATAGGAGTTCAGATTTTGAACCCTGCAGGAGTTGCCCTTCCGTCATCTATTAATGTTTGTGATAATCAGCCTCAGGTATTTACGGCTTCGGCACAGATTCCGAGTGCTACTTATCAGTGGTTTTTCAATAATAGTCCTATTCCGGGAGCTACAACAGCTACCTATACGGCAACACAGCCTGGATTGTATACTGTCGAGGTATTGATACCGGGAAATACCTGTCCGGGCAAAGCTAGTGTGACCATTGTGGGTGGAACCTCTCCTACGGTGCAAAATGCAACTCTGACCAGTTGTTATACAGCCGGGAATGCAACCTTTAATTTAACATCGGCCCAAGCTTCCATAAGCACGACTCCGGGTGCCACATTCTCTTATTATGTGAATCTCGCAGATGCTCAGGCTCAAAATACCAATACTATTGCAGCGCCTACAGCATTTTCAAGTGCGGGAGGACAAACGATATATGTTCTTGTTAAAAGCGGTTTCTGTTCAAATATAGCGGAATTACAGCTGGTAAAAGCACCTCAGATGACGGCTACGATTGCTACGCCTACCGCTTTAACGTGTACCAATTCTCAGACAACGCTTAATGCCTCGGCTTCGGTGTTTCCTGCAGGAGCTACATTCAACTGGACAACTACCGGAGGAAATATTGTTTCAGGAGGAGATACCCTGACTCCTGTGGTGAATGCTGCCGGAACTTATACCCTGACTATTTCCAATACTTATCAACCTGGAAATATAAACTGTACAGCAACTGCAACTGTTACGGTTGTAGGCGACAGTGCACCACCTACTACAGGTCTTACAGCGAGTAAAGTGCTTATCTGTGAAGGTGAATCGGTGACATTAACGGCTACGGGAGGAGTTACATATAATTGGGTAGGTTTACCGGGTACAGGAAATACCCAGACCGTTACTCCGACAACTACAACTACCTATACAGTGACAGCGGTAGGAGCTAATGGTTGTGTGTCTCAAAATCCTGCCACCATTACGATAGAGGTTTCACAGCCTATCACGGTACAGGATGCAGTATTACTTCAGTGCTATGCGGCAGGAAATATTACTTATGATTTAACATCGGCACAAACACAGATTACTCCGGTTACTACAGGAGTGACGTTCACATATTATGTAAATCAGGCAGATGCGCAGGCTCAGAACGCTAATACAATTGCCAATCCTACAGCTTTTTCTATTCCTGCCAATCAAACGGTGTATGTATTGGTGAAAAATGGAGGATGTAGCTATGTGGTATCACTACAGCTGCTAAGAACTGCTAACACAACTTTAACTATTGCAGCACCTCAAACTATTACCTGTACAACCACTCAGGTCACATTGGATGCTTCAGCGTCCGTAATTCCGGCTGGTTCTAGCATTGCCTGGACC
>JAFAAJ010000103.1 GCA_023426625.1 Bacteroidota bacterium | reverse complement strand
TCTGATATTGAAGATGGCGGTTTGATTTGCTCCACATCAGGTTTTTTAAACTGAGTGGTCAAGATAAAGAACGTAAGTAGTAGGAAAGCAACGTCACACATTGCCGTCATATCCGTAACTACCCCATGTCTTTTTGGTTTGACTCTCGCCATATTAATTATAAAATTTTAGATTAAACTTCTTTTTTAACAATGCAAATTCCTTGCTAAAATTTTGATTAGTGGAATTCTGCAAAAGACTGTTGGATACTCATTGCGATCTCGTCGATCTTGTAAGTTAATCCGTCAATTTTAGAAGTAAAGAAGTTATAAAGGATAATAGCGATAGCTGAAGTACCAATACCTAAAGCTGTGTTGATCAAGGCTTCAGAGATACCGATAGAAAGTGCTGCAGCATCCGGAGTACCACCACCTGAACCTAATGCGAAGAATGCTTTGATCATCCCGATTACCGTACCTAATAGTGCTACTAATGTTGCCACTGTACCTAAAGTTGAAAGGATCATCATGTTCTTTTCCAACATTGGCATTTCTAGAGTTGTAGCTTCTTCAATAGCTTTATTAAGAGCTACCATTTTTTGTTCTTTATTTAAAGTAGTATCGTTTGCTAAAGCTTTATAAGTTGTAAGACCTTCTTTTACTACGTTACCTACTGAACCTTGTTGTCTGTCGCACTCTTCTAAAGCTTCATCAACTCTATTCTGATTTAGAAGGCTTCTGATTTTTAGTACAAAGTTATCAAGGTTTCCAGATCCTGAAGCTTTTCTAAGAACGAAGAAACGCTCGAAAGAGAAAACGATTACTGTAATCATAAACGTAATCAAGATTGGTACGATAGGTCCTCCCATGTAGATGATTCCCATGAAAGATTCCGGGTGAAGTTCTTTTGAAGGTATATCTGCCATTGCTACTGAACCAGCACCAGCTAATCTCGGGTCAGTTTTGAAGTTCCCAGGATTTCCAAGAACGAATAAATAAATAGCGATACCTATTAATAATAAGATAGGAATAATTAATCCCGGGTTTAACCCTCCTTGCTTTCTAGCAACTACTTGCTCATCATTTTTTGAAACATTCATTTCCATATTTAACTAAATTATATTGTTTTAAATTTTTTACAGGGTGTAAATTAAAGGCAAAATTAATTAAAATGCAAGACTCTCAAATAAACATTTTCTTTTTTTTTGATAGAGAATTTTTAATACAATTTCGATATTACAATTATTTTCTCATTTTTTGGCAATATTTTTTAATTTCATGAAATACGTTAGAAAATTAAAAAATTTCACCGTGCATTTTTTTTAATTTACCAATGTTAAATTTTGTTTAAATCACGATATTTACGATTCTATTAGGAACAACAATGATTTTTTTAGGCGCTTTTCCTTCTAAAAGCTGTTGCATTTTTGGGTCATTTATTACCAAATCTTCAACTTCCTTAGGAGATAATTGTGTAGATAATGGCATTTTAAACTTCATTTTACCGTTCACACTTATCGGATATTCAAATTCGTCTTCTACAAGATAAGATTCATTCAGTTCCGGGAATTTTTCAAATTCTATAGAAGTGTTGTTTCCTAGCAGATTCCAAAGCTCTTCACAAATATGAGGGGCATATGGAGAGATGATAACGGCTAAAGGTTGCAAAATATTGCGTTTGTTGCATTTTATTTTTTGCAATTCATTTACAGCGATCATAAATGAGGATACAGATGTATTGAAAGAGAAGTGTTCTATATCATAAACCACCTTTTTAATTAAGGTATGCAATACTTTATATTCCGCTTTTGTAGGCTCATCATCTGAAACTTCAAAAGTATCTCCATTGAAATAAAGATTCCAGAATTTTTTCAGGAATCCGTATACTCCGCTTAATCCCTGTGTATTCCAAGGTTTAGATTGCTCTAACGGTCCTAAGAACATTTCGTACAATCTTAATCCGTCTGCTCCGTATTCTTCACAGATATCATCAGGATTTACTACATTATATTTGGATTTGGACATTTTTTCTACTTCACGTTCTGTGATGTATTTTCCATCCTCCAAAATAAATTCTGCATCTGCATAATCCGGTCTCCATTGTCTGAACGCTTCAGTATCCAATTCATCTGATGTTCCTTTTAATAAAGATACATCAACGTGGATTTTCTGTGTCTGATATTTATCGGCTAAGTTTTTTGAAACGTATTGGTTGGTGCCGTCCACTCTATACACAAAGGCACTCATTCCCAAAATCATCCCCTGATTGATCAATTTTTGGAATGGCTCATCCTGATTAATATATCCTCTGTCTTTTAAGAACATGTTCCAGAAACGAGAATATAATAAGTGACCCATTGCGTGCTCACTTCCTCCGATGTATAAATCCACCTGTCCCCAATAATCTGAAAGATCCTTTGCGCAGAATTCCCCGTCATTTTTAGGATCCATATATCTTAAGAAGTACCATGAGCTTCCAGCCCAACCCGGCATAGTAGATAATTCTAACGGGAAAACAGTTTTGTTATCAATTAAATCTGTAGAAACCACTTTTTGGTTGGCTTCATCCCAGGCAAACGTTTTGGCATTTCCTAGTGGTGGATCTCCATCTTCAGTGGGCAAATATTTTTCAACTTCAGGAAGTTCAAGGGGTAAAGCTGACACCGGTAATGTATAAGGCATTCCTTCCTTATAATATATAGGAACCGGTTCTCCCCAATAACGCTGTCTTGAGAAAATTGCATCTCTTTGTTTATAGTTTACGGTTCCGAAGCCTATATTTCTTTTTGCAATTTCTTCAATGATCTTTGCTTTTGCTTCTTCATATCCTAATCCGTTCAGGAAATCTGAGTTGATACAAACACTGGTTTTAGAATCAAAAGACTTCTCCTGAACGTCCTCTTCAGTTTCTACAACTTTCTTAATTTCAAGATTAAATTTCTTTGCAAATCTATGATCGCGTTCATCATGAGCAGGAACTGCCATCACAGCACCTGTCCCGTAACCCATCAAAACGTAATCTGAAATATAGATCGGCATTTTTTCATTACTGAACGGATTGATCGCATAACTTCCCGTAAAAGCTCCGGAAACAGTTTTCACATCCGCTAGACGATCTCTTTCTGTTTTCTTGGAAGTTTCTTCAATATATCCGTCTACTTCTGCTTTCTGCGCATCTGTAGTAATTGTTTCTACTAAAGGATTTTCAGGAGCCAACACCATAAAAGTAGCTCCGAAGATCGTATCTGGTCTTGTGGTGAACACTTCAATAATATCATCATGATTTTCAACCTGGAATGTCACCTGTGCTCCCTGAGATTTTCCAATCCAGTATTCCTGGGAATCTTTCAGTGGTTGTGGCCAGTCTAAAGTATTAAGTCCCTGCAATAATCTTTCTGAGTATGCTGAAATTCTCATACTCCATTGCATCATTTTCTTTTGGAACACCGGGAAACCTCCTCTTTCGGATTTTCCATCTTTCACCTCATCGTTCGCCAATACTGTCCCAAGGGCAGGGCACCAATTTACGGTTGTTTCCGCTCTATAAGCTAAACGATAATTCAATAAAATATCTTCTTTATCAAGATCGGAAGCATTTTTCCATTCTTCTGCGGTGAAGTTCAGTTCATCATTTTGAACAGCATTTAACCCTTCCGTTCCTTTTTCTTCAAAATGTCTGATCAGGGTATCAATAGATTCTGCCTTATCTGTATTTTTATTATACCATGAATGGAACAACTGGATAAAGATCCACTGCGTCCATTTATAATAAGATGCGTCTGAAGTTCTCACTTCTCTGCTCCAATCGAATGAAAACCCTATTTTTCTTAACTGTTCTTCGTATCTTGTAATATTCTGTTCTGTAGTGATTGCCGGATGCTGCCCAGTCTGGATCGCATACTGTTCAGCAGGAAGTCCGAAACTGTCATATCCTACCGGATGAAGAACATTGAATCCCTGATGCCTTTTGTATCTTGCATAAATATCAGATGCAATATATCCAAGCGGATGCCCTACATGCAATCCTGCTCCTGAAGGATAAGGAAACATATCAAGAACATAAAACTTGGGTTTATCAGTTGCATTGGAAGTTTTAAAGGTTTGATTTTCTTCCCAGTATTTCTGCCACTTTTTTTCTATCTGCTGATGATCGTAAAACACTTTATTATAGATATTAGATGTTAGACTCTAGATTATTAGATTGCTTTAATGCTAAAATCAAGATTCGCAAAATTAATGATTTTAAAAGAAAAGTGAATTTTAAATTTAGATTAATTAGCTTTCGTTATTCACAAAAAAATCTCATCCGAAGATGAGATCTTTTTAATCTTATTTACATTCTTACTTATTGCTGAGGAATTCTCTTGAATGTATAAGTTACAGAATGATATTCAGTAGGATCTGTATTATCTTCGATGGTAAGATTCAATGTAGTATCTGTGAGGGTCATCACTTTTCCGTTATCCGGAGTTACAATTCCCTGATATTTTAGTTGTACGGCTTTAGTACTCTTATCATAAGTATAGGTAAAGTTACGTTCAAAAGTGATATCACACATTCCCGGAGTTGCGCTATCCCCTTTGTCTGTTCTTTTTCCTGAACTCCCTTCATTAAACACCCAAGTTGATTCCTGCTGACAAGCGGTATAGGTAATTTCATCAGAAACACCACCTCCTCCTACCGGAACTACTGTAACCACTTTTTTTATAGGTTTCCATGTTCCTACAATTGGATATTCTATCGTTGTATTATTGTCATCATCATTACATCCGGTAGCTACAAATAATGATAAACCTGCAAATAACAATGCTAATTTCTTCATATATAAATTTTTCAAGGGCTAAAATTATAATTTTTTTGATTTATTTAATAATTTTTTGTGAAAAATTATTTCAAAAACCTTAATTTATAAATAAATAAAAATTTTGTAATCTAAAATCATCCCCTTGTTTTCGGAAAGATGAAGTTACACTATCTTAAAAAAACTATTTTTGCACAAACAATACAAATGAAAGACATTACGAAAAATAATTTTGACTTTTTACGTGTTCTCCTCGCCTTCATCGTATTCCTCGGACATTTGGGGACTTTAAGCGCCTCCAAAGAACTCAAAATCCTTGAAAACAGTCCCATTGAGATCGCTGTTTTCGGTTTTTTTATTGTAAGCGGGTTTCTTATTGCAAGGAGTTATGAGAGATCATCGAGTCTGAAAAGTTATTTTAAAAAGAGAATCAACAGAATTGTTCCGGCCTATTTACTGGTTGTTTTTTTGTGTGCTATTTTATTGAGTTTAATAAGTACTTATTCTTTTTCGGAATATTTCAGCAATAATCAGGTGTATAAATATCTTTTCTGGAATTCGTTATTCTTAAATTTTAAAGCACCCTGGCTGCCCGGCGTTTTCGGAAATCAGGCGGTGAATGGTGCGCTATGGACCCTGAAAGTGGAAATGTCTTATTATTTTTGTGTTCCGCTGTTATTTTTGCTTTTCGGTAAAAACAACAAATACAGAGATATAAGCCTAATCATCATTTATTTTTTATCTCTTATTTACCTTAATTATTTTGAGTCATTAAATCAAATGTCCATGTCGAAACAAATTCCTGGCGTGCTGTGCTATTTTGTTTCGGGAATGCTGATCTATTTTCATTTCGATAAATTCATACAACATAAGAATATACTTTTTATCATTGCCATCATTACCGTTTGGATCGATTTAATTTTTGATATTAAACTGGTTTCTCCGGCGATGCTCGCTATTATCATATTATTTATTGCTTATTCCTTCAAGTTTCTGAACAATTTCGGAAAATATGGTGATTTTACCTATGGTATTTATATTTTCCACTTTCCTATGATCCGGACTTTTACGGCTTTAGGGCTTTTTGCCCATTATAATCCTTATATAATAGCTCTTCTTTGCGCATTGCTTGTAATAGCTGTAGGAGTAGCTTCTTGGCATCTGTATGAAAAAAGATTTTTATAATTTTGAAAATAGAAAGTACACGAATGAAAGATCTTGTTTCCATTATCACTCCCTGTTACAATTCTGCTGAGTTCATAGAAGAAACCATACAATCGGTTCTGAACCAAACGTATGAAAATTGGGAATGGCTGATCAGCGATGACCTTTCCAAAGACAATACGGTAGAAATTCTCAGGAAATATAATGATCCAAGAATAAAACTGCAGGTTCTGGAAAAAAACGGAGGTGCCGGAAATGCAAGGAACAAAAGCCTTGAACGGGCAAAAGGAAGATATATCGCCTTTCTGGATTCCGATGATTATTGGTACCCTGATTATCTTGAAAAAATGACTCATTATATGCAGGAGAACAATGCTGAGCTTGTGTATTGTAATTATTCGAGGTGTAATGAACAGCTAGAGCCCGTATTGAAAGATTTTTTAGCCGACAGGATCGTTACTTTTTCCAATCTTTTAAAGACGTGTAGATTAGCTCCGGTTTCTACGATGTATGATACCAAAAGAGTCGGAAAATTTTTCTTCCCCACCAAAAGCAAGCGTGAAGACCATGTCATGTGGCTCAATCTCCTTAAAGAGATCCCGAAAGGCTATCCCGTAAAGCAAACTCTGGCGAAATACAGAATGCGTGAGAACAGCGTTTCCCGGAAGAAAAAAAACATCATCAAAGATCAGTATCTGGTTTATAGGGATTTTATGGGATTTTCAACTTTGAAATCTTTATATTACACCACCAATTGGGCTATAAACGGCTTCCTGAAGTATTCAAAAATTTTTAATTAATGGAGTATTCAAAAGAATTTAAAGCGGCTTTAAGCAATTTCTCATCCATAGAAAAAGACCGCCTTATCTTCAGGCTGTTAAAAAAAGACAAGCTCTTATCCAAGAAGCTCTATTTTGAACTTATAGATCCGGAAACCACAGATGATAAGCGAAATACAATGGAAGAACATCTCCGGGAAAAAGTTCGTTTATCTTCAAAGTATATCGGGAACGCCAAATATTTCCTGAGCATCATACGAAAAACAAGCGCTGAAATTACAGAACATGTCAAGATAACGACCGATAAATTCGGAGAAATTTCTCTTAATCTGTTGCTGATCAACAGGATTCTGGAATACAACGACGACCTCAACAGACAGAGATTTGATAATGTTTACAAACTTTACATCTATTTGATTAATAAAATCTTTAAAGCATTGGTTCTGATCAGGAAACTTGATGAAGATTACTGGCTGGAATTTGATGAAATGTTCAGCGAGTTATACCGAAAAATAAACGGCAATCATTACCTGCAAAAGCTTTGCATTAATAACAGTCTGGATCTTAAATGGCTGAAATGCGAAAACATTCCGGAAGACATAGACGTAATAATGAAAGAAATAAAAAATCAGGGATATTTAAGATAATATTTTCTCCAGAATAAGCTTCGCAGAATCCGGCTTTTCATCCACAAATCGTTTGGCGTTTTCAGACATTGCCTGAAGCGTTTCAGAATCATTGATCAGGAAAAGAATGAAATTGGCTGCTGCCCCTTCTTTTTCAAAAGACTTTCCCCCCTCCGCTTCGATCAGTTCATCCGCTTCCGGATTTTTTTTGTAATGGTTTCCAAAAACTACAGGAACCCCAAAAGTAGCCGCTTCTAAAATGTTATGAAGCCCGGCTTCATGAAATCCTCCTCCCACAACCGCAATATCCGCATAAGAATATAATTTTGAAAGCAAACCAATACTGTCGATGATCAGAATGCGATGTTGATCTAATGAATTTTGAGCCGTTATCTGACTATACAATAAGGCATCCGGAAAAATTTGTTTTAAATGCTGAACTCGCTTAAGATCATGAGGTGCAATAATGATCTTTGCATCTGTATTTTTCTGAAAGACTTCTTCTGCGATTTTTTCTTCCGCCTGCCAGGAACTTCCAAAAACCACAATTTTTTCGGTTCCAATAAAGCTTTTGATAAAATCCGCATGATTATCCCGGTTTCTTAACTGCTTCACCCTATCGAAACGGGTATCTCCGGTTACGGAAGATTGTATAAGTCCTATACTTTTAGCCAAAGCAAAAGATTGTGGCGTCTGATGAAAGAACCAGTCAACGTGGGTTTGAAGCTGCCTCACAAACCATTTTCCATAAGACGTAAAGAATGCCTGTCTTTCATAAAACAAAGCTGAAATTACATAAACTTTTGCCTGTTTACTTTTAAGCTCTCTTAAAAGATTATACCAATAATCATACTTTACCGTAAAAAAGAGCTCTACTTGAAAATGGGAAATGAATTCTTTTATATTATTCTTTTTGTCAAACGGAAGATAGCAGATCACATCTGCGATATGTTTCTTTTTAACTACATTTTCATATCCCGAAGGTGAAAAAAAAGTGATTAAAACTTTATGACTTGGAAATTGATCTTTAAGCCTTTCCAAAACCGGCAATCCCTGTTCATATTCCCCCAAACTTGCTGCATGCATCCAAATTACCTTGTCGGAAGGAGAAAATGCAGATTTTACCAATCGGACAGATTCTTTTCTTCCTTCAACACCTTTTTTTGCCTTTTCGTTGAACACCGAAAAAACTTTCATCCCGAGAATAAGGAGATTAACAAATAGGTTATATAGGAAAGACATCATGCTTATTGTTCAATTTCAATTCTACCGGTATGCGTAGAAGGACAGGAAATAACGAGAAATTCCAAATCTTCCGCCGCTTTATTGGAAATATAATGTTTTGATTTTGGCGAAACAGAAATAGTCTCACCTTTTTTCACTATGGTCTTTTGATCGTTTAAATAAAAAACAGCTTCACCATTGAGAATATAGAAAACCTGTTCTGCATATTCATGAACATGTAGTTTTTCCGAAGTTCCAGATGGCATTTTTTCCTGCTTTACAGATAAGTTCCCAGAATCATTGAGAATCCAGCTGTCACAACCATTTCCCCAGATATAGTGCTCAGAATTATGCTTGGATTGTATCATTTTTGGTTTAAGGCTTTCTCGGATCTTCCTTTTTTAATCATCATAAATATATTGATTCCAACCACAATAAATAAAAGGCTTAATAAAATAAAAACAGCATTCGACATTTCTTCCTGTTTTCCCTGAGCCACCCGCACACTTTCTACAATCATATCTCCGAATATGAGCAGCACAGGGAGCAGCATGCTGTACATAAGCAGCTTTAAACTTTCTTGATTCCGGTAGCTTTCAGGAACATTTAGCAGAGGGGAATTCGGATCTTTTGGAATTCCTACCAAAAGCAAAAACATAAAGGTTGCCACAACAGGCAAAATCCAGATTGCTCTTTTTTCACTTTCACCGTCAACTGTCCCATTTACGGCGAAATGAGAAGGGACTATTTCTGGTAAACTAGTGTACTCTGTTCCTATAAATACCCATATTAAAACAAGTAAAAGAATATTTACAGTTAATAATATAGTGGAAATTTTCATTATTGTAGTACGTTTTTAATCACTCTCAGCTTATGAGTATGCTTATTCAGTTCTTTATTGAAAATTCCTGTGGAATCTAATGTATCTATCCTTACCTTCCCTGAAGCATGGATGATCCTCTGATTATCGAGCATGATTCCAACGTGGATAATCTTTCCTTCTGCATTTTCAAAAAAGGCTAAATCTCCCGGCTGACTTTCTTCCACAAAGCTTAATGCTTCTCCCACTTCAGCCTGCTGATAAGTATCTCTTGGAAGTTTGATATTATGAATTTTATATACCAACTGAGTAAATCCGGAACAATCCACTGCGAAAAAACTCTTTCCACCCCATAAATAAGGAACATTAATGAATTCTTTTGCTGTCAGGGCAATACTTTCCCGTACATCATGGCTTCTCCTTGAAGCTACTGCCGGAAATTCCACTTCGGAACCCATAGACAGTAAAGTTTTACCATCATTCATGATGACAGAGGAAAAATCTTCTGTGATAACGGTAACTTTTCTGTTGGCAAGTTCTTCATCCGTTACGGTTTTGATCTGTTTCGTATCCATCCATCCTTCATAGCCGTCGTAATGCATTTTTATTTTGGTCCAGTTTTTATTCACTTCCAAAATATCTGCACTTTCACCAAATAATATCTCTGTAACGATCTCTGCTTTATCAGACCCTTCTGCGCGCACCGGTGCAACCGTAACTGTACAAATTCCTTTATTCATTTATTTTTTTTCAATTAAAAGGTTAAGAATTAGGTTAGGTTGAGAAAATAGCTCCGTAAAATCTTAACCTTAACCTCAACCTCAAATTACTTCCTTCGCAGGAAGTTCACTCCGTCCCGCAAAGGTAAAATAAGATTTTCAAAATCCTCATCTTTTGAGATCAGATCATTGAGTTCTTTGATGACTTGTGTAGATTTCTGCTTTGGATTTTCTTCCAAAACTTTTCCGTACCAAAGAACATTATCAAACATCACTACCGAACCCGATTTTGTTCTGGGTTTGATGAGTTTAAAATATTCCACATAATTTTCCTTATCAGCATCAATAAAAACCAGGTCGAAAATTTCATCTGCTTCTCTCAGAAATTCTTTAGCATCCTGAAGTTTAAATTTAATCTGATCAGAATATTCACTTTCAGCAAAATACTTCTTCGGAAGATAAGCCAAATCTTCATTTACATCCAAAGTGGTGATTTTTCCGTCCTTGGCAAGACCTTCTGTAAGACAAAGCGTGGCATATCCCGTGAAAGTTCCAATCTCCAGTATATTTTTAGGCTGCATCATCCGGGAGATGATGGTCAACAGTCTTCCTTGTTGATATCCTGAGATCATATGGGGTTGTGTGGTCTTCTGATAGGTTTCCCTTCTCAGTTTTTTAAGGATTTCCGGTTCAGAGGAAGCATGCATCTCCAAATACCTGTCCATTTCAGGATTCCTTTCTTCAAAAAAGCTCATTATTGCAAAGTTTTGTTATTCAAATTTAACCAAATATAACGGAAAGCTAAAAAAACGAGAAGTAAAATTACCGTAAAAACCCGGGGATGTTTTTCATTTTTTTGGGATATATTTGCATACACAGATTTGAAAGCATAAAACACCGACCATGAATGCTAAAAAGCCCACTAAAAACAGATCAAAAAAGCAAACGAGTAAAAAAAATTTTTCACAATCTGGGCTAAAACCAGAAATATCCAATTCATTTTTTAACCGAATCCTCACCCTCCTGAAAAAAGAGGATTTGGTTTGAAAGAAAAATAATCCCGAAAAATTTCGGGATTATTTTTTATAGAAACTTAAATTAAATTATTTCTTAGGAGCAATATCCATCAGCTTCATGAACTCATCAAGTTTAGGCATAATGATAATCTCCGTTCTTCTGTTTTCCGCTCTTCCGGAAACACTCATGTTGGTAGCTTTAGGATTATATTCTGAACGACCTCCCGCTGTAATTCTTGCAGGATCCACTCCGAACTGAGTCTGTAAAACCTTAGCAACCGCTGTACCTCTCAAAGCAGAAAGATCCCAGTTATCTTTAGGTAAGTTTGCAGAGTTCAACGGAACATTATCTGTATTACCTTCGATCAGCACTGAATATTTATCATAATCGTTGATCACTTTTGCCACTTTACCTAATACATCATAAGCCGCTGGCAAGATGTTATAATCCCCTGTCTTATATAACATTTTATCAGAAAGCGAGATCATTACTACTCCTTTCAGTACTTTCACCTGAACATCTTCGTCTGCTACATTGTCCAAAGATCTTTTCAGCTTATTGGATAATGCTAAGTTCAAGCTGTCGTTTTTAGCATTCGTAGAAATCAATTGCTTGATATATGAATTGGAAGCATTGATCTCTCCCACCAACTTATCGATGTTCGCAGAACTTTTACCTGTGTTTGACAAACATGCATCCAAAGATGATTTCAAAGCATCATGCTGACTTTTCAACAGGTTATTCTCACCGGTAAGTGCAGAATTTTGAGCCTTTAAGTCCTGGATTTCTCTTTGTCTTTCTCCTACGTTTTCAATACATTGCTTGTAATTAGAATTCAAAGCATCAAATTGCTTTTTGCTTACACACGATGTCATTCCCAACGCCATTGCGGAAACTGCTAAAATTTTAAAAATCTTCATAAATAATCTTTTTAGACGTATCAAAGTTAAGGAAATTCAATTGAATTATATGGATTATCTTTGCATAAAAGAAATTCTCCACATACATGTTGGATCAGTTAAGCTTTAAAAATCAGCTGGAAAACCTTATTCTCTCACCTGAAAACCACACCTATCTTCTGGCTGTGAGTGGAGGCGCAGACTCTATGGTCTTAGCTTCACTATTTCTGAATGCAGAATGTGAAATGCAGAACAAAAGGTATAACTTTCAGGTAGCCCATATTAACTATAAACTTCGCGGCGAAGATTCCGATCTGGATCAGAAAACAGTTCAGGATTTTTGTGGGAGACATAATATCGGGTTTCATTTATACGAAGTGTCGGAAAAAGACAAAAAACCGGAAAACTCCATCCAACTTTGGGCAAGAGATCTTCGGTATCAGTTTTTCAGGCAAATTCAAAAGAAAGAAAATCTTAAGTTTTTAGTAACTGCTCATCATCTGAATGATCAGCTTGAAACATTCCTTATCAATCTTTCCAAAGCATCAGGCATTAATGGATTATCCGGAATTCCAGCTAATGACAATGGTATTTTGCGTCCGCTTTTATCTTTTTCAAAAGAGGAAATCTACAATTACGCCAAGGAAAATAATATTGATTTTCGGGAAGATCTTTCCAACAAAAAGAATGATTATTTAAGAAATAAGATCAGAAATGAAATTGTCCCGAAACTTTTGGAGACCAATGATCATTTCCTTGAAAACTTCAAAAAAAGTTCGTCTTACCTCAACCAGACCAAAGATTTTGTACAACAGCAAATTCAAATTATAGAAAAAGAAATTTCTGCATTTAACAAAGAGCATGTTATAATATCCAAAGACAAACTTAACCTGCAAAGTGATTTTGTAAAGTTTGAGATCTTAAAGAAGTACGGTTTTGATCAGGAAGAAGAAATTCATAAGATTTTCAAAGCTGAAAACGGCAAGACCTTCCTTTCAAAAAACCACCAGCTAAAAATTGACAGGGACGAATTGGTGATCAGCAGAAATCAGGAAGAAAAAGAGGAAAAAGAAATTATTATAATCGAAAATTTTGATTTTTCTGAAAATCAAATAACGATCAATATAAAGGATTTTATTGAAGATATTGACGAAATCAATGATGGAGTCAACTGGAATTTTGATGCTGAAAAACTTCATTTTCCACTACGGTTAAGAAGACATGAAGCAGGAGATATATTTTATCCGTCTGGTTTTTCGGGTAAAAAGAAGGTTTCTAAGTTTTTTAGGGACGAAAAATTATCTATTTTAGCGAAGCAAAAAATCTGGGTATTGGCTGACGGTTATAATTCTGTTCTGGGAATTATCGCTTACAGGCAGGACAGAAGATACGCGAAGGATGAGAAAACGAAAAATATTCTCAAAATTTTTAATGAAAAGTAAAATGAAATTCAGAAACTGGTTTTTATTAATTCTATTATTCTTATTCTCTGGAATTAATGCACAAATAAAAAATCCTGTAAAATTCAAATTCACCATCAATGATCTGGGCAACAATCAGTATGAAGCTGTTTTGAATGCTACGATGGAAAAAGGATGGCATATTTATTCGAAAGATCTGCCGGAAGATACCGGAATCCCTACAGAATATAAAGTTTCAGGAAAAAATATAGAACTGATCGGTAAATTCACGGAAGTAGGTAAAAAGCATGAAGAATTCTCCGAAGCATTTGGAGGAACGATTGTTTATTATTCTAACACCGCAGGATTCAAGCAAAAATTCAAACTAAAAGATCCTTCAAAACCTGCCGATGTAACTTCGGAAATTACTTATCAGACCTGTGACGACAGAGTTTGCCTGGCTCCGAACACATTGGAATTCAACCAGAAAGTTACTCCCACCGGAACAACGGAGGAAACTGCCGAAAACACTAAAACAAAAGAGATAAAAGACACCGTAAAAGCTGCGGAAGTAACAGTAGTAGCTCCTGCAAACAGCACAGTAACGGTTACAGAAAGCTCACAGCTCGATCCTAAACAGTTAAAAATTGAATCCATCGATTTTGAAAGGCCTTTAACGGATTGCGGAACAGCTTCTACCAAAGTAAAGGAAAACTACTGGACTTATTTATTTTTAGGGTTCATCGGTGGTTTAATTGCTTTGTTGACACCATGCGTTTTCCCAATGATCCCTTTAACGGTTTCATTCTTTACGAAGGGAACCAAAAACAAGGCAAAAGGTAAAAGAGATGCTTTAATCTATGGATTTTTCATTCTTCTAATTTTTGTTTTACTGAGTGTACCTTTCCATTTGATCGACGGAATTGCAGGAAACATCTTCAACAGGATCTCCACAAGCATCGAGCTGAACATTATATTCTTCATCATATTCATATTCTTCGCAGGGAGTTTCTTTGGATATTATGATATTACCTTACCAAGTTCTATTGCAAACAGGTCTTCAAAAGCGGAAGAAGCCGGAGGTATGATCGGTATTTTCTTTATGGCTTTAACGCTGGTAATTGTATCTTTCTCATGTACAGGTCCTATTTTGGGAAGTTTATTGGGTAGCGCAGTTACTGGTTCTGCAAATGTTCCTATGCTGCTTACTTTTGCTTTGGCGGGCTTCGGATTGGCATGGGCAATTGTATTCGGACTTTTGGCATTATTCCCGCAAGCTTTACAAAGTCTTCCGAAATCCGGAGGATGGATGAATACGGTAAAAGTGGTTTTAGGCTTCGTGGAATTGGCTTTAGCTTTAAAATTCTTGTCAAAGGCAGACCTTGTTTCTAAAGTATTCCTTATCAAGCGTGAACTTTTCATTGCGATCTGGATCATCATTGCCATTGGTTTAGTTCTTTACCTGTTTGGGTTGATAAGATTTCCGCACGATGATAAAAAGCCAAAAATTTCAGCGACAAGAAAGATTTTAGGAGTTTTAGGAATTGGATTTATTATTTATCTGATTCAGGGATTGATTCCTGCTGAACGTCCTAAACTTCAATTATTGAGCGGTATTTTACCTCCATTGAATGTCAGTTATTTCCATGATGAGAAAGACGGCATTTTAGGCATGCGTCCTGAGCATGATTTCTTCAAAGCTATAGAATTGGCCAAACAGGAAAACAAACCGATACTGATCGACTTCACGGGTTACGGTTGCGAGAACTGCCGAAAAATGGAAGAATTCGTGTGGAGCGAACCGGATATTTTACCGATACTTCAAAATGATGTTATCCTGGCTTCTCTTTATGTTGATGACAAGGAAGAGCTGCCGGAAGATCAGAAAACAAAGATCGATCTGGGTGACGGACAATTAAAGAAGGTTCAGACTATCGGTGACAGATGGAGTTTGTTCCAACAGGTAAACTTTAATAATAATTCTCAACCACACTATGTTCTGATAACACCAGACGGAAAAGTGATCAACACTCCGGTTTCAGGATATATGCCGAAAGAAGATTTCAAACAATTCCTAGAATGTGGTGTAAATTACTATAAGAATAACAAATAAATATTTCAAATATTATTATATAGAGGCTGTCTCAAAAGGTAAATTAATGCTCTGAGAATCTCCTAAATGACAAAAGTTGTCAGACAGGAGTCCGAGAGAGGGGGTACTTTTGAGACAGCCTCTTTTTATATCAATAACCTGATTATTTTTTTTCATATCTTTAAATTAAATTTCATTATATTTGAATATAACAATCTAGTATACAACACCATGAGATATACATTTATTTTTTCATTCTTTTTTGTCTACTATGGAATTCTGATACACTCCCAGTCTTCTATTCCGAATATAGAATGGCAAAAATCTTTTGGCGGATCGGGTGACGAAACCGCAAAAACTATCGTACAGACCCCGGACGGAGGATACATTACTTCAGGATTTTCAAAATCTTCTGATGGAGATGCAACCATGAATCATGGAGGCAATGATTTTTGGGTAGTGAAAATGAATGCTTCAGGAACTCTTCAATGGCAAAAATCTCTTGGCGGATCTGGTGACGACCAGGCAAACTCGATCTGTGCTACCTCAGACGGGGGGTATGTTATCGCGGGATCTACCACTTCCGCTAACGGTGATATTACCTTAAACAAAGGATATGCAGATTACTGGATTGTAAAACTGAATGCACTTGGAAATATAGAATGGCAAAAAACATATGGAGGCTCATCTCAGGACATTGCAACCTCTGTAAAGCAAACTGCTGACGGAGGATATGCAGTAGTAGGATATTCAAGCTCAAATGACGGAGACATTACCGGAAATCACGGCTCATATACAACCGATTACTGGATGCTGAAATTAGACTCTTCAGGGAACCTGCAATGGCAAAAGGCTCTTGGCGGCTCCAACAATGAAAGAGCTTTTGAGATTCAGCAAATCAATGATGGGGGCTATATTGTAGCCGGAGATACTTATTCTTCAAATAGTGGAGATATTTCCAGCACCACTCTAGGATTAAGAGATTTCTGGATTGTAAAGCTCGGAAGCACAGGAAATATTATATGGGAAAAACGTTTTGGAAGTTCTGGAGAAGATGTCGCTTATTCCATAGCTCAAACTTCGGACAGCGGCTATATCGTATCGGGCACTACCCCTTCTAACAACGGAAGCGCGATTTATAATACCCCTCAAGGAAATTTCTGGATTATTAAGCTGGATGCATCGGGAAGTCTACAATGGCAAAATAGCCTGGGAAGTATTAGTTATGACCAGGCGTATTCAGTAAAACAAACACCGGACGGCAACTATGTCGCTGCAGGTTACCTCTCTTCAAATACCGATATTGCCGAATCTGAACCTTCCGCTTCTACACAATTCTGGATAGTAAAATTAGATATTTCAGGAAATTTATTATGGCATAAATCATACGGTGGAAGCGGAAATGAAGGAGCTTACAGCGTTATTTCAACTGCTGATGGAGGATTAGCTTTAGCAGGATATTCAGGCTCAAATCCCGACAGCGGAGATGTTACCGGAAACCACGGCCTTTCTGATTTCTGGATTTTAAAGCTAAGCGGATCCAGAGAATTAGGAACTGGGGAAAATAATTCTTCAGAAAAACCACAAATATATCCCAATCCGGCAAAAGATTTTGTTTATATCAACCATCTTCCGAAAGATAGTAAAGTAACCATTTTTGACGCTGCCGGAAGGAAAATTTTCAGTAAAAAATATTCTGAAGCAAATATTTCCATTGGCACTTCAGCATTTACAGAGGGAATGTACATTCTCCAAATTGACCACGCAGAAAAAAACATTTTTTCTGAAAAATTAATTATTAAAAAATAAATTAACACTGAACTTGTTTATATTTTCTATAACCATCTACATTTAAACACAAAGATTTTATTTTTAGATTGAATATTGTAAGAAGCAAAGTCTTGCAGATAAATCTGCCTTGAAGCGCTCGCTTAATCATTCGTCTCTGACTGCTTTCCTTAAAAATATGCTTTACTACTTTCCTTGTGATTTAATGCTTTTGTCTTTTATGTTTGATTTTGATGGATGTAGGATTTTGATGACGGTAAAATTTTAAACAGTTTACTCTTAAAAAGTCATAAAAACTTATGAGATTTTAACTTCATAAGGTTTTTTCACGATAGAAATTGAATGAATTATGAAATTTATTATCATTTCGTCATTTTAGGTATAAACTTTGTATTGATTCCTCCAAACAGATAGCAATATCATTTGTCATTCAAGTATTTTTTAACAGTAAAAACATTAATTATGGCTGAAATAATTGCACAAGAGAAACAAGGAGGAAAACAAAGAAAAAAACTGATCCGCGTTGACATGACTCCCATGGTAGATTTAGGTTTTCTATTAATTACCTTTTTCATGTTTACCACCAACTTTACCCAACCCAACGTAATGGATCTTGGCTTACCTGCAAAAGATCCAAACCAAGTACCCATCAATACCCCTCCTATTGATGAGAGAAACCAGATCACCTTTATTTTAGGAAAAGACAACCGCATATTTTATCATCAGAAATCTGCAAAAACCCTGGACAAAAACAATTTAATAGAAACCGACCTTAGTGGTATGAATGTTCCTAAACTGATCTCAGAAGCTTATAAAAGAGCTCCTAAACCTCAAAATTTTACGATAATTATAAAACCGACTGATGAATCCAGTTATAAGAACTTTGTAGATATGCTGGATAACGTCTCCATCTCCAAGCAGGAACGTTACGGCGTCACCGACATAAAGACCTGGGAAAAGACAGTTTATAATGAACTGACAAAATAAAAAAGGAAGAGCATTTTAAAAGTGCTCTTTTTTATTTAAATTTGAGAAACAATAAATCAGAATACAGAATCGGAAACGGTTCAGAATTTTGGATCATATTGATATTCACATTTAATTTCGAGACCATGCTAAACTTTGAAAGAAAAGGAAACGGAAAGGAAACATTGGTACTGCTTCATGGATTTATGGAAAATCTTTCTATTTGGGATGATATGGAACCTCACCTTTCAGAAAATTTCTCACTGGTAAAAATAGATTTACCCGGCCACGGAAAATCTGAAATTTTAGCAGAAGTCCACACCATGGAACTGATGGCCGATGAGGTAAAAAAAGTTCTGGACGATCAAAATCTCACCAATATACACTTGTTAGGTCATTCTATGGGAGGCTACACTTCCCTGGCTTTTGCTGAAAAGTACCCTGAAAGTCTTAAAAGCCTTACCCTATTTTTCTCAACCTACTTCACAGATGATGAAGAAAAAAAGAAACAGCGGGTAAAAAGCTACAGGATCATTAAAGAAGCATTCACCAATTATGTCAGAGCCGGAGTTCCGAATTTATTCAATCCTAATGAAAGAGATGTTTTAGAAGGCAAAATAGAAACCGCTTTAAAAATCGCTCTTTCCACCAATAATCTGGGCGCTCTAGCCTGTGTAAAAGGAATGGTTGAGAGAAGCGACAAACGACATATTCTTGAAAATCTGGAAGCTAAAATTTTAGTTCTGGCCGGAAAACACGACAATGCCGTAAAAACAGAAAACACCATCAACAATCTTCCTGACAAAACCAATATCAAATCCTACGTTCTGGATTGCGGACACAATGGACATTGGGAAAAACCTACCATCTGTGCAGAGATCATCAACACAGAGCTTCTTCATCATATGCCTAAAAAATTAGTTCTTTAAAATATTTATGGGACTATTCTCTTTCAAAAAAAAGAAACCGATCATTGGTCTTACACTTTCGGGAGGCGGTATGCGCGGAATTGCTCACATCGCAGTTTTAAAAGCATTGGAAGAATACAATCTGAAACCTGATATTATTTCCGGAACAAGTGCAGGTTCGCTTATCGGAGCATTTTATTCTTTTGGGAAAACTCCGGATGAAATGTTTGAAATCGTAAAACAGACCACTTTTTTCTCGCGGTCTTATTTGAGACTTTCAAAAAATGGAATTTTCAGCTCTAATTTTATTCTTAAGCTTTTTAAAGATCATTTCCCGGAAGACAATTTCAATATTTTAAAGATCCCTGTTTATGTTGCAGCTACGGAACTCACCCACGGAATTGTAGACTTCTTCTCAGAAGGCGAACTTTTTGCACCACTTCTAGCCTCATCAAGTGTACCTTTTGTTCTTCCTCCGGTAAGAATCGGTGAAAAACTGTATGTTGATGGCGGAGTTTTGGACAATCTTCCTATCGAACCGATTATTGATAAATGTGACATTTTAATCGCTTCTCATGTTAATTCCATCAGTTATGACGAGCTTAAAAATATGAGCTTAATGAAAGAATTTGACAGAATTTTACACTTGGCAATCGCCAAATCGGTTTATTCCAAAGTAAAATCCTGTGATATTTTTCTGGACCCTCCAAAAATGACGAAGTTCAGTCTTTTTAACAAGAAAAACCTGGATACAATGTACAGCGAAGTGTATGAGTACACCTGCGCAACACTCGACGAACAAGGGTATAAAAAACAGATTGTCTGATCAGGTTCGAGATCCGGGTTGTGGGTTTCGAGATTTGATGCTATTAAGCCTTTCGCTATTTTACAGTTTTAGTTATATCTGAATTTCCTTCAGCTTTTCTTTAAAAGTTTCAATAGTCCCTCCCAGTGATTCGTATGATTTTCCGCCGGCAGCATTAATGTGCCCTCCTCCATTGAAATAACTTCTTGAGAATTGATTCACATCCACATCATCCTTACTTCTGAATGATATTTTAATAAAGTCCTCATAAAGGTCTTCCATGAAAAACGCGGACATCTTCACCCCTACAATGCTCAGTCCGTAATTAACGAAACCTTCGGTATCTCCTTTCTGGAAACCATATTCCTGCAGCTCTTTTCGGGTAAGATATAAAACAGCAACACTTCCGTCATGAACCACCTCTATTCTGCCCAAGATCAAAGACAGCAACTGAAGTCTGGAAACCGTATTGGTATCCCATGTATTGGAAGTGATCATGGAAGGATCAGCTCCTTTTTCAATCAGATTAGCAATAATTCTGTGTGTCGTTGCACTTGTAGAACGGAAACGGAAACCTCCGGTGTCCGTCATGATACCGGTATAAAGACATTCTGCAATATCCTTATTGACAAGATTTTCATCATCCATCGCTTCAATAAAATGATAGATCATCTGTGAAGTTGCAGGAATCACCGTATCTGAATAGACATAATCAAAAGCTTCCGGCTGTTGGTGATGGTCTATAAGAATTTTTTTTCCTGTAGCTCTCACCAGCCATTCTCCCAAAAGTCCTATTCTAGACGGAGAATTAAAATCTAAACAAAAAATAACATCGGCTTCCTGAATCATATCAAAAGCTACCTTTCTTTTATATTCTCCAATGATGTTCTTTTTAGCTTCCGGCATCCATTTCAGAAATTTAGGAAAATCGTTAGGAACGATCACTTCTGCATGGATTCCTTTTGCCCTCAGATAATGTTTCAACCCCAAACTTGAACCAATTGCATCTCCATCCGGATTATAGTGCGTTAAAATAACGATTTTGTTTTCTGGAATAAGGAAGGTATTAATTTCTAAAAGTTCCGCAGGTGTAAACATCATTATGTTTTTTTTGTTTAAATTTGAAGCTTCAAAGATAGACTTTTTAAATAAATATTAAGTGTATTTTTAAGGATTAAGGATTTCCTTTTAGCAGTGGACTTTTTGCATTATGCAAAAAAAAACATTCAGAAGATTTAAAAAAAACTATTGAAAGTTTGCAACTTCTAAAAAAAACCATATCTTTGCAACCTGAAAAATAAAATAGTAATTACGATTTAAATATAATAGTAATGAGTAAAAGAACATTCCAGCCATCAGAAAGAAAGAGAAGAAACAAACACGGTTTCAGAGAAAGAATGTCTACGCCAAATGGAAGAAGAGTTTTGGCTGCGAGAAGAGCTAAAGGCAGAAAGAGATTAACTGTAAGTGCTGCACGCGCTAAGAGATAATTTCTTGAATTATCATATACAAATTATGCTTGGAAAAGAAGTTTTTCAGGCATTTTTTGTTGTTAAAATTTACTAAAATTTAGGTTTCTTACCTTTCTTTTTTCTATTTTTAAAATCTGAATTTATTTTTTAGAAATAGCATTTAAAACCGAATTATGCCACATACGAATATCTCCGGAGACAATATCATAAGTTTACAGCACGCAAAAATTGCTCAAAAAAACTTCACTGTTCTTTCTGACGTTAACCTTAACATCAAAAGAGGTAGATTCTGCTACCTTATCGGAAAGACAGGTTCCGGAAAAAGTTCACTTTTAAAGACATTATATGGACATATCCCATTGGCTGCAGGAAATGGAGATGTAGTAGGTTTTGACCTTGCAAAACTAAGAACGTCAGACATTCCAAACCTAAGAAGAAAACTGGGAATTGTTTTCCAGGATTTCCAATTACTTTCGGACAGAACAGTAGAGAAAAACCTAAAATTCGTCCTTGAAGCTACAGGATGGAGTGATAAGGCAAAAATGGATGAACGCATCAATGAGGTTCTTGAAAGCGTGAACATGAAAAGCAAAAAGCACAAAATGCCTCATGAACTTTCAGGAGGAGAACAACAGCGTGTTGCCATTGCAAGAGCTTTGTTAAATCACCCTGATCTTATTTTAGCAGATGAGCCTACCGGAAATCTGGACCCTGAAACTTCCAATGAAATCATGACATTATTGAAGCATGTAGCTAAAGAAAACGGTGCTGCTGTAGTGATGGCAACCCATGATTATCACATGATCCAAAACTTCCCTGGAGAAGCAATCAGATGCGAGGACGGAAAAGTTTCGGTATTGGAAACTTCGGAACTTTTCGAATAATCATTGATTAAAAACATGAAACTCCTTGGTGAGTTCAAGATATTGGTCCGAGTATTTTCTCGGACTTTTTTCTATGACAAAATCAAGAACTTCACAAGCTTTTTCAACACATGAAAATTCCAAGATCAGTCTTTTAATTTTTGAATGTTCAATCCCCTGAATATTTACCTGGCGATTTAAAAACAAATGGTTTTCACGGGCGATTTCAATAAAATCATTACCCGCTTCAACAGGAATAATAGCTGAAAGTATTCCTTTTTCAGAAAGGAGTTTAGAAGATTTAGCGATTAATTGACTGAAATTGAGCTCAACGGTTTGACGTGCTATTTTATCTTTGTCCGATCCTGATTCTTCAAAATAAGGTGGATTAGAAACAATCAAATCGAATTTTTCTTCGGTTTCAAAAGTTTTAAAATCCTGAAGGGTATTTTTCAGTTGTGAATGGAAAGCAGAGTTTTCAAAATTGATATTAGTAAGTTCTACCGCCTCCTGGTTAATATCGATTCCTAAAAATTCGGCATAAGGATTTCTTTGTGCCAACATTAAGGAGATAAGACCTGTTCCCGTTCCGATTTCCAGAACTTTGGAAGCTTGATCCACTGTTGCCAAAGAACCCAAAAGAACGCCATCCGTTCCTACACGGAAGACGTTTTTAGATTGCCGGATTTCGAATTGTTTAAATTTAAAAGATTTCACTATAAATTAGTAGGCAATGTAATGGTGAACGTAGAACCTTTTCCTTCTTCAGATTTTACGATTATTTCTCCTTTATAATCTTCTACCATTTTTCTCACCATGGCAAGTCCTAGCCCCATCCCACTGCTTTTAGAGGTAAAGTTAGGCTCAAAAATTCTTTCATACATATTTTCAGGGATACCTATTCCATTATCCTGAACAGAGATCATCACTCTTCTTTGGTGTTGCTCCACATCTACATTAATAATCAGTTTTCTTTCGTCACTTTGAGCCTCTTTGGCGTTGGTAACAAGATTGGTTATGATCCTGGAAAGGTAGATCCTGTCCATATTGATCATAATATTATTTTTATTGGTATGAAGGAAAATGCTGTCATCATTAAAAACGCGAAGAATATCTTCAACTTCGGCGTTAAGATTAATGACTTCATTATTTTTTTCCGGGAGCTTGGCAAATTCCGAGAACGCAGAAGCAACTGTAGCGATCAGATCGATTTGGTCCACCACTGTTTTACTCATCTGCTGTACTTTTTCCCTAATATTTGGATCTTCAGGATCAAATTTTCTTTCAAAATTCTGAATGGTAAGCTTCATCGGAGTAAGCGGGTTCTTCACTTCATGCGCCACCTGTTTTGCCATTTCCCTCCATGCTTCTTCTGAAGCTTTAAAACGGAGCCTTTCTTTCTGATCCTGTATTTGGAGAATCATCCTGTTGTAAGCTCTCGCCAATGCATTCAGCTCATCGTTTTTATAATACTTGATAGGACGCAGCTCATTTTCAAATAAGGTTATACGCGTAATCATATCCGAGAACTTGGTGATCGTTTTAGCCAAATTATTGGAAGTGATCCAGCTTATCCAGATACTGAACAAAATAAGGAAAACATCAACTAAAAGAATATATTTGATATACTTATGAAGAACATCAAAATAAGCAGATTCATCATGATACAACGGAATATAGATGATCCCGATAGGTTCCAGCGCATTATTCCTTAAGATCATATAAGATGAAGTCCGGGCAGCTTCTTTAACCTTATCATATCCTTTTATATCTACTCGGGCATCTGTTGCGAGTAATTTATTTACAATATTAATAGGTACCTTTTTCTGTTCGATCAGGCTTTCCTCTTTATTGGACATCAGATAATTCCCGTTCAGGTCATAAATGATAATATCATGCCTGTTGATATCTGCGATCTCATAGATCTTATTCTCCAAAACCTTAGGAAGATCTTCCGTCCCAATAAGTGACCGGCTTACTGCATAATCCAAAAACCTCATTACCGCATTGGTTTTTTCCTGCATATCTATTTTACTTTGTTCTATGGAATTATTCCTTAAAACAAAATAAGGCACCAATGAAGAAGCGGCAACACTTAAAAGGCACACGAGGAGGAATCCGAAGAACACACGATTCCTTAAACTATATCCTTTGTATTTATTCAATGATATTTTGTTTTTTTATTAGTCTAGCAATATACTTACCAATAATGTCAAATTCCAGATTAACTTTATCTCCTACCTTCAAAAATTGCATATTGGTAAATTCCCAGGTATAAGGAATGATAGCAACAGAAAACTGAGAATCTTCACTGTTTGCTACCGTTAGACTAATTCCATTAACTGTAATTGAGCCTTGCGGAACTGTCACAAAATTTCCACCGGCTTCATATTTAATGGTGATATAATAGCTTCCGTCTTTATTTTCAATTCCAACAACTTCTCCTGTTTTGTCCACATGTCCCTGAACAATATGACCGTCAAGCCTGCCGTCCATTTTCATACAACGTTCAAGGTTTACAACGGTTCCTGTTTCCCATTTTCCAAGATTGGTTTTTTCCAGAGTTTCGTTGATCGCTGTAACTACATACTGATCATCTTTGATCTCTACAACCGTTAAACAACATCCGTTATGAGCCAGACTTTGATCTATTTTTAATTCCTGGGCAAAGGGACAGGTTAATGTAAAATCGATATTACTTCCGTTTTCTTCTATCCTCTCAACAACACCAACTGCTTCAATAATTCCTGTGAACATATTATTTTTGCTAAATTTGTAAAATTCTAATCTTCAAAGATAATCAAAATGAGCCCAAAACACCATAAAGTACGAGTAGGAATTTCAATAGGTGATTTCAACGGCATAGGTCCGGAAATCATCATGAAGTCTCTGAAAGACAAAACCATTACCGATTTTTTTACTCCAGTAATTTTTGGTTCGGGAAAACTCTTCACCTATCAGAAAAACATCTTCAAACTTAATTTGAATTTCAACTATATCAATGAAGCTTCTCAGGCTCAGGGCGGAAAGCTTAATATGGTGAATATTGTAAAAGACAATGTGAATGTAGAGTTAGGAAGCCCTACGGAAGAATCTACAAAACTGGCCATTGACTCTTTAGAAGCAGCAACTGAAGCTTTAATGAAAGGGGAAATCGATGTATTGGTAACCGCCCCGATCAACAAAGATGAAATGGTGAAAATGGGGTTCAAGCATGCAGGTCATACCGGGTATTTTGAAGAAAAGTTCGGCAAAAAAGGATTGATGTTCCTGGTTACTGAGGAATTAAAAGTGGCTGTTTCCACCCATCATATTCCAATTTCCAAGGTCGCTGAAAACATTTCCAAGGAAAAAATAAAAAAACAGATCAAAACCTTAAACCAGACTTTAATTGAGGATTTCTGCATTCAGAAACCTAAAATTGCGGTTTTGGGATTAAATCCACATTCGGGAGACGGAGGCGTGATCGGAAACGAGGAAATTGAAATTATCGGACCTGCTATAAAGGAACTTTCAGACAATGGCGTTTTAGCTTTTGGTCCTTTCCCTGCAGACAGCTTCTTCCAACCGAACAAATATAAAAATTTCGATGCGGTTTTAGCAATGTATCATGATCAGGGATTAGCTCCGTTCAAAACTTTAGCCTACGAAGAAGGCGTGAACTATACCGCAGGATTACCATTTATCAGAACCTCTCCTGACCATGGGGTCGCTTATGATATAGCCGGTAAAAACCTTGCTGATGAACAAAGCTTTACAGAAGCTATTTTTTCTGCCATTAAGATTTTCAAAAACAGAAGCGAGTACAATGATCTTATGAGCAATCGCCTGCAACCTAGGAAAATGGCAGCAGATAACGGCATAGACGAAGATCTTCCTGAGGATATGGAAGGATAAAAACTTTTAAACAAGTCATATATAATTTTTATATAATTTGTTAGAAATTTTATTTGTAATTATAAAAAAAATGCATATTTTTGCACACTCATTTTATGGACAAGTTAAGAAACTATGACATAAGCTTTTCCGGATTGAAAACCGGTAAGCATAGGTTCAAATTTGAGATAGATAAAACGTTCTTTCAATTATTTGATACAGATCAGGAATTTACGAATCCTAAAATAGAAGTGGATGTCTTACTTGATAAGCACACTACTTTTTTAGAATTTGAGATCGCAATACATGGAACAGTGGAATTGGTTTGCGACATCACCAATAACGAATTCAACCATCCTATTGAAAATCAGATCAAAGTTCTGGTAAAGTTCGGAGAGGAATATGATGACAGCGAAGAAGATGTAATAACCATCCCAACTACAGACTACGCATTCAATGTAGCGCAACTGATTTACGAAAACGTGATGCTTTCCATTCCGATGAAAAAATTATCACCTGACGTAAGTGAGGAAGATTTAAAAATCCTGGATCAGTTCAGTCCGAAAGAGATTG
>JAFAAJ010000020.1 GCA_023426625.1 Bacteroidota bacterium | reverse complement strand
AATGAAGCAACTGGTCTATAAAGAACCAACTTTTTTTAGTTTTTATATTCTGAAAGCTGATCTTTGCGGCATCAATAATGAAATGAGTGATTCCTACGATTGCAGCTACCCACCAAAGCTGAATGTCCCAAAGAAAAATAAAGCTTAATATGGCGTGGATCAGAATATGAAGGTATAAATATTTGCTTTTCAGCTTATGATCTTCTTTATCTGCAACCCATGAATTCGGCTGAAGAATAAAATCTCCGAGTAAATGTGCCAGTATGAGTTGTGTAAAGATCATTTTTTACAGTTCCGAAATTTTCTTTCTAAAATATTGATTGGTTTCTATGATAAGGTCATAGTTTGCCCGTTTCAGTCTTTGGCTTACGGAGGATTGTGAAATGGCAAACTTTTTCGCCAGATCCTCCTGCGTAATATCCTGATTCATGATAACCTCATGAATGATCTCGGCAGTAGCCATTGTCCAGTTGTCAAAATCCTTGGATGACCATTTCAGAAGGATATTAAGATCTCTGTCCACGGTATCATTGTTGGTTTTTATGGCAATTGTATGGCTGTTATTTTTTAGTTCGTTTAAAAGTCTGCCGGAATTTACATAAGCGGTTCCGTTGGATTCCGTTATTTTTTCAGAAGAGAAATTTTCCTCGCCAATACCAATGGCTATTCTTACGTCTAAATTTTCCTGACTTTTGATAAGTGATTTTATGGCCAGAAAGTGCCAGAAAACATCATCGATATTACATTTGAACTGAAATTCATCACCGCGGTAGATTTCCCACACCAGTGGTGAGCTTCCCCATTTTTCCAGAAGATTCTTTAGTCTGGTAATCCAAACCTCTGTGTCTGCGTGCTGCGAATTTATAATATCACCGGTAATGACCGCTATCATTTTGCAAATATAAGCATAATTACTTATAAATAAAAGATATAAGCAAAAACACTTATAGGTGTTGATTGTGAGTGTTTCTGCTATTTAATTTAAGGCTTTAAAATGTAGAATTATCTGATTTTTTAGCAAAATTTTTCTTTTATGTTACATCAATTTTTCAACCTACTTTTTTATAAACTGGTATACTTTATCATCTAGTTGCAATAAATAAGATCCAGCCTGTACATTCTGCACTGAGATAGTTTTCTTATTTTTAAAAGGAAGATCTTCCGTTAGAATAACTTTTCCTGAAAAGTCCAGTATCTGAGCTCTTTTTATGGTTTCTGCTTCCCCTCGAACAGAAATGTAATCATTTACAGGGTTCGGATAGATCTTAAGGCTTTCATTTCCTGCAAAAATACTTTCTGATGTGGAAAGAGTTCCCAGACTCTGGCAGTAATTGCTTGCATATGAATCCCATTCCGAAATCGTGAAGGTTGTATTCGGTTGTAAAATCATGTTTTTCCTGTATAGAGAAACATTTCCTAAAGCAGTAGAATTGTTTTGACCACTAACACCAAGAGCATCTACTGTTGTGGATTTATATCTTAATTCAAGATAATTACTTCCGGTAAAAGTCATTTGGGGAGCTGCCGTTGCAAATCTTGCCTGGCTTACTGTATAGCAGGAGAAATTGGCATTAGGATTAATAATTACAGCAACTGTATTATTAGGAATAATTCCTTCCAGCTCGTAAGGATCCGGGAAATAATAACCTGATCCACTAGAAAACTGAATTGATAGTCTGTAATCATTAAGATTAACAGGATGACCTGTTCTGTTCGTGATCTCGATTGCTTTATTATTGGAGGTCCCTTCAAGGTATTTTGAAATGAAAATGTCTTTAGCATATATATCCGAAGCCAGCGTTGTCACGGCAACGGTATTGCTGTCCGGAGAAAGCAGATAACCGTTATCATACGCTTTCACTGTAAAATTATAACTTGTTGAAGGAAGAAGATGATCAATGCTGATGGAAGTATCTTTGGTAGAAGCTACTAAAATTCCGTTCTGATAAATTTTATAACCAAGCACGTCCGTACTTGTACTGGGTGTCCAGTTTAAAGTGACAAAATGAGCACTCGTTTGTGTAGCAGTTAAATTGGAAGGCGTTTGTGGTGCAACATTATCAGGAGTCTGTCCCCAGATCGCATTCACCCAAGCCGGATTATCTATGAAAGGATTTCTGTTTTTCTGAAGATTGTACACCGCATTATTTCTGTCGATCTCCTTTTGGGAAACGGGATCCATTGTATGCCATTGAATGAGCATGGCAATATATGCCGGATCAAATGATCTTTCCTCTGTGCCATCTAAAGGGTTGGTGTCTGAAGCAGGATTCGCATTATTATTAAAATTAAAACTTCCTAATTTTCCCTCATAACGTACGGCAAAGTAAAGTAAGCTTCTCGCTACATCACCTTTAAATTCATTGATCGGTTCATAAACCCTTCCTGTGTAAGTGTAACCGGGTATTCCGCTGTTCCCTATTTTAGAAGTATTCGTAAACGTATAATGGATGGTAGAATTGGCAATTCCGTAAGGATAATTACTTCTTAGCTGATTGATTCTCGCATCTGTAGGGATCACATAAAAAAGATCGGAATACATCGGATAATTACTGTAAAATGTACTTTGAGGCATCATATGTTCCCTGTTCCATCCCAATCCTTCGGCGGATGCACTTCCGATAATGTTCGCTGTTGTATATTCATAAGCATCCGGACCTGTAGGAATTTCAGAATAGATATCTAGTAATATGGTGGTATTCGAAGCACCATGATCATAATACTTATCCAGATCGGTCTGATTAAAATAATCCGTAAGATCTCCATAATGCCAGTTGATGTTTTTCTCCGCAATAATATCATGAAGCTTTGATTTCAGAGCGTACCCTGTAAGTCCGGCAGTTCCGTCATAATATCCGGCAGGAATCTGAGCGGTTATATAGGAAGAAAATAATATAACAGATAATAAAGCTTTTTTCATGTCCTTAAAAAATTGGGTGGCTAAAATAGTAAATTAATCTCCACAAAGTTCTAAAAAATTTATTAAGAAATAATCAAAATTCAAAATATAAAAAATTGATACTTAAAATCTTGTGAATAAATTATTATAGCTGAAATAATTATTTTTGGCTTTGCAGCAATTTAAGTATCTTTGGGAACTAACTATTTATCTATATGAATACAGAGACTATTGACAACATTAAAATGATAGCGGAAACCGCAAGAGAGTTTGCTGAAAAGAATATCAGACCTAATATTATGGAGTGGGACGAGAGCCAGACTTTCCCGAAAGATCTGTTTCATCAGTTAGGTGAGATGGGTTTTATGGGGATTGTTATTCCTGAGCAATATGGTGGTTCCGGTCTTGGTTATCATGAGTATGTTGCTATTCTGGATGAGATTTCTCAGGTAGATCCTTCTATCGGACTTTCTGTAGCGGCACACAATTCACTTTGTACCAATCATATTTATGAGTTTGGAAATGAAGAACAGAAAAACAAATGGCTTCCTCAGTTAGCATCCGGAAAAGTAATCGGAGCTTGGGGATTAACAGAGCATAACACAGGTTCAGATTCAGGAGGAATGTCTACTACTGCGGTAAGAGACGGAGATGACTGGATCATCAACGGGGCTAAAAACTTCATTACCCACGCGATTTCAGGTGATATTGCTGTTGTGATGACAAGAACAGGAGAAAAAGGAGCTAAAAATAATTCTACAGCTTTTGTATTAGAAAAAGGAATGCCTGGTTTCACTTCAGGTAAAAAAGAAAATAAACTGGGAATGCGTGCTTCCGAAACTGCGGAATTGATCTTTGACAATGTTCGTGTACCGGATTCTCACCGTTTAGGAGAGGTAGGAGAAGGTTTCAAACAGGCGATGAAGATTCTTGACGGAGGTAGAATTTCTATTGCGGCATTAAGTTTAGGTACGGCAAGAGGAGCTTATAAAGCTGCTTTGAAATATGCTAAAGAAAGACATCAGTTCGGAAAACCTATTTCAGATTTCCAGGCTATCAATTTTATGCTTGCAGATATGGCTACAGAGATTGATGCTGCTGAATTATTGATCCAAAGAGCGGCAACGTTGAAAAACGCTAAGCAGAAAATGACTAAAGAAGGAGCAATGGCTAAATTGTATGCTTCTGAAGCTTGTGTAAGAATTTCAAACAATGCGGTACAGATCTTCGGCGGTTACGGATATACTAAGGACTTCCCTGCTGAGAAATTCTACAGAGATTCCAAACTTTGTACTATTGGTGAAGGAACCTCTGAGATCCAAAGACTGGTTATCGGTAGAGATATTACAAAATAATTGAAGTAAAAATTAGTATTCTATATTTTGATAGCATAAATTAGAATTACTTTTATAAAAATGAATAGCACACGTAATTTGCGTGTGCTATTTTCTTTTTTTGATATAATATAAATTTAATTAGAATACAATGTATTGAATAATATTTTACATGTATAGTCTAAAAAAATCTTAAAAATTTATATTTTTCGTTACATTTTTTTTATTAGCTTTGATATTCCATAATCAAAACCAGTAATATGAAAAAACAACTATTTATGGTCGGAATGCTTCTCATTTCGGGCATTTCTTTCGCGCAGACGGATCGTCTATGGTCCGAAGGTTCTCCAAAATCAACGTCGGAGGTCTTTGAAAACAAAACCACTATTATTAATCCTAAAATCTACAAGCTGAATATCGATGGGCTTAAAAATGCTTTGTCAAAAGCTCCCAAAAGATTAGCGGCGGGTGAAAAATCAGAAGTCATTATTTCCTTTCCAAATACGGAAGGAAAAATGGAAAGTTTCAAAGTTCTTGAAAACTCCAACTTCGATCCTCAACTTGCGGCAAAATATCCGGACATCAAATCGTATGTAGGACAAGGTTTGGATGATCCTAACTCTACCGTGTATTTCAGTATTTCCCCATTAGGATTATCTTCAATGGAGATATATAGTGACAGGTCTGCTGTTTTTATTGAACCTTATTCTAAAGATCTTTCCACTTATGTAGTGTACAAGAAAACAGACAAGAGGGATAATCTCAACACCTTCGAATGTACTGTGATTGATGTTGCACAAAAAGGGATTGAAACGGCAGGCGCAATGGCAAGACCTAACGCGGACGATGCAATCTTAAGAACATTCAGATTAGCACTCTCCTGTACAGGTGAATATACCGCGTATTTCGGTGGAACTAAAGCGTTGGCTTTAGCAGCGATGAATAATACGATGACCCGTGTAAACGGTGTTTTTGAGAAAGATTTTGCAGCGAGAATGGTGCTTATTGCCAATAATGACGCAGTAATATATACAAGTTCTTCTTCAGACCCTTATTCTCCTGCCTCACAGATGAGCAACTGGAATTCACAATTGCAATCCACTCTTACCTCTGTGATTGGGGAAGCTAATTATGATGTAGGTCATTTATTCGGAGCAACAGGAGGTGGCGGAAATGCAGGCTGTATCGGATGTATCTGTGTGAACGGTTCAAAAGGAAGAGGGTATACTTCTCCGGCAGACGGAATTCCATCAGGAGATAATTTCGATATTGATTATGTTGCCCACGAATTAGGGCATCAGTTTGGAGGAAACCATACGTTCTCAATGAGCAACGAAGGAACAGCAGTAAATATGTAACCGGGTTCCGGCTCTACGATCATGGGATATGC
>JAFAAJ010000301.1 GCA_023426625.1 Bacteroidota bacterium | reverse complement strand
TACATAATCTATCACAAAAGGATCTCCAACCGGATTTGCCGAACCGGTTACTCCTCCCGCTTTCACACTATTATTACATACAGCCGGAGTATAAGCTAATCCGTTATCGTTACCCGCGGTAGCACGGAAGAATACATGACCTATATCGTAATTGGCAATACCTATAAGATTATTAGTTACCGTAATATTCTCATTGATCATCTGACCTGCATCAAAAGCATCAAATGTATCTGAATTTACAAAGAACAATACATCAGTATTGGCTATGAGCTGCAATCTCACAGAAATATCGTTTTCAAAAACCTGATTAAGTCTTGCAACAGCTAAGTTTACAGCAGCCAGAACTGCAGCCTTTTTCTGTGCCTCTGTTCCTGCTCCCACTCCAGCCTGTTGAGCGATATACGCGGTATATTCTGTAGTCGTTGAAATTGCCAGTCTGTAGGTTCTCTTCAATCCGTCTATAACTGTTTTTCCCTGCAGTCCGGAATCCATCAATTGCTTTAAAGCCGGATCTTCTTTGAATAAACATTCAAAATTTCTCTGGGAATTTGCATTTTTCCGGTTGTATACAATATAAGTTTTATTATCGGCAGTATATGAATCTATATAAACCATTCCGTTAAGTCCTCTTACAACGGCATTCAGACCGAAATAGGGATCATAGGTAAATCTTATTGTTGTAGTGGGATCACCTACTTTATGCCCCATATAAGAACGGATGTCGGAATATCTGGACTGAAGATCCGGATGCATTGTGGATGATTCCATAATCTCGTAAGTATCAAATGTTCCGTGATCGTTCGGGAACTTTACGAGTACTCCTTTCGCTTTTGGAGTTTTATCTCTGTTCGGAGCATTTTGCAATTGCAGCCTGAGCTCATCTGTGTTTAAACTTAAAAGTGCGTAGTCTGACACTTTAACAGTTCTTTCTCTTGCTTCTCGGACATTTTTTTCAGGAACTTTGCTCCATTGATTCTGTTGGGCAAAAATCCCTCCTGAGAAAGCGAGAAAACCTATAATTAATAATTTATGCTTCATAATTTTATTGGGTTTGAATTAATCGTACGGTTTTTGGGGAATTAAAAATTTTAAGTATCACTATAGGATCTGACTGTTTTTTTTCAAAATATTCCGGGTTCTCAATTTCTTTATAGGTGACCCATAAAGTAGAACTTTCCAACATCAGTCTTTCAACTTCAATATCCCCGTATTTAATTCTTTTCAACTTGGGCTTCAGTACCAGAAATGCTTCTTCATCTCCTTCTAAAACAGGTATCGGAGCTGATTTAGAATATCTTGAATCATTCAGTTGCTGGTACAGTAATTTAATCTCTTTCGTTGAATTGATCAGGGAAGTTTCATTCAGTTCAATAGCATGATTCAGTCTTCTTACCTCAACAAACTCAACATTCTTCTGGTTTTTATTATCCTGACCATTCCCATTCATATTTTTAGAATTTGCACATGAAAACACAAAATATATCAGAAAGACAAAATAAATAAAACCTTTCATTAAAATATTCATAATAACAAAGATATGAATTATTTGAATATGAATTTTTAAATTATATCAATCCAATCAGTGTGAGAATTTAACTTGAAAACTCAATGATTATCATGCTTCTTTTTTGTAAATCATTTGTAAAACCTTTACAAATTCCTGACTAAAAAACATTTATCATTTTACCAAAACTATACTCTCCATTTACAAAAGAAACCTGGAAAGACTCAACTAATTTTACTTCATCAAAAAATTAATGTTATGAAAAAGTTCATATTACTTATTGCCGTATCAGGCGCTTTTATCGCATGTAAAAAGGGAGAAGTGAGTCAATCTAAAATTGAAGAAGCCTTACAATCCGCCGACAGTGTTGCAACAACTGCTTCAGAAACCATCAATACAGTTACCCGTTCCGCCAATGAAGCCTTCGACTCTGCGAACGTCAGAATAAAAGAATTTGAGAATACCAAAGAAAATTTTACAGAAAAGATAGAAGCCACTTCAAAAAGCATAGATTCCCTTTCCGACAAGATCGCTTCTATAAAGCTGGAGTCTAAAACAGAAAAGAGAGATTCCACAGAAAAGAAACAAGAAAAGACAACCGCACATATTCCTGCTCCAAAAGTCATCAGGGAAACTAAAATAATCTATAAAGAAAAACCTAAAAGTACCGATTACGAGCTGAATGTTCCTAAGAATAATATGGTAAAAACAGGAACTCTGGAGCTCAACGTAGAAGATACGGAAACCGCAAAGGAAATTGTAAAAGAAGAAGTACAGAAATATGACGGACATATCAGCAGCGAGCATATTTCTTTAAATAACAGCGACAAGAAAATTGCCTACCTGAAAGTAAAAGTTCCTATTCAAAAGTTTGAATATTTAATGGATGATCTGAGCTACAATATCGGAAAGGTGGAAAGCAAAAGTATTGAAGCTTCAGGTGAAAAATTTGCCGAAAATACCATGTGCAATCTGGATATCACCTTATATGGCACCACTAAACCTTATATCAAAAATGAGGAACCAAAAACATTTGGAGAGAAATCTTTCGCAGCGATTTCTTCCGGCTGGAATGTGATCACTTCTATTTTCCTGTTTTTACTTCCTCTTTGGCCGTTATTCCTTATTATCGCAATCGGATACTATTTTTTCAAAAAAAGATTATTTTAAACCAAATAGGTTCATAAAGAGTAGTTTACAAGATTGGGAAATACTATCGGTAACGACTTAGTAATGGTGCTTACTGCACTTGCTTTCATTTAATTACCTTGTAAATCACAACCACAAATTTAATAAATAAAGGGTAATATGTTAATGGTTATTATCCTTTTATTCTGTCAGAAATTTCAAAAAATCTTTCCACACTGTGGTACATCTGTGGGAAAGGTTTTGAAATAATTTCAAAGCTTTGTTTTATATACCGTACTCTTATCCAGAGGCAAATTATGAGAAACCCCAAAAAGATGAAGCTATGGAAATCGTATTGAGTAAAATAATATCCGATATCAAGCGAATGGAAGATAAGTTATCTTCTAAGATGCTAAAAACAGTTGATGAAGCTTATCAGATGCTCCTGTATTTGCAGGAATTATTATATACCGTGAAAACAAAGGTCTTGCAGACCGGATTTGTGAACGGTGCTCAGGAGATTGATTTTTTCAAGAATATCAAGCCGCAGATCATGGGCAAGCTCATCTATTACAACAAGGTATTTCGTATTGAAATTGCCTGTCCGGTAAGTAATGGTAAATTGTATAATAGCTACTATGAAAGCCAATTGAGAAAACTCAAATCAGAATACATCGAAACGATATGCCACGAAGATTTTTACAGGTATTACCGTGGAGGAAGGTCTGACCGCGACGAGGTTTTTTTCAGGCTTGGTCAAATCAATTACCATGACGGATTAAAGAGCGGGGTGTTTGAAATAGACCTTAGTTTTTCGACCTATTATGATAACAAAATTGCACGCATTATTGCCAATGAACTACTTTACACC
>JAFAAJ010000104.1 GCA_023426625.1 Bacteroidota bacterium | reverse complement strand
GAACAGGTGCAGACCGCCAGTTAAAAATCTACAATGAAACCGGCGATCTTACAAAGGTGGTGGATTACATGATCTCTGAAACCGAGTACGGCATTACCCACGGCAAAACCGCTTTCTAATTTTTTGGTAACTTTGCAAAAAATAATGAGGTAGTATGAAAGATATTCGAATAGCTTTGCTGGACATGAACAACAATCATGTAAATCAGGGATTTAGAAATATTAAGGAGATCTCTGAGGCATTTCAGAAAAGCTCGGAAGAAAAAGTGATTATCAAGACATTTGATGTAAGGTTTAAAAATGAAATTCCCAATATCCAAGACTTTGATATCTTTATCTCTTCAGGTGGTCCCGGAGATCCTCACAGGGAAGGTTTGGAATGGGAAGACAGGTTTGCAGCATTTCTGGATGCTATTCTGGATCATAATAAAAACAATGACAACAAAAAATATCTTTTCCTGATCTGCCATTCTTTTCAGTTAGCGAGTATTCACTGGCAATTGGGGAACATCTGCAAAAGAAAGTCTTACTCTTTCGGAGTAATGCCGGTGCATAAGACTGAAGAAGGACATGATGAATTTTTATTCAAAAATCTTCCGGATCCTTTCTATGCCGTAGATTCAAGAGCATTCCAGTTTATTGAGCCTAATTATGACAGATTTGAAGAGCTAGGGATGAAAATCGTAGCCATAGAAAAATTCCGTCCTCACATTAATTTGGAAAGAGCGATAATGGCGATCCGCTTTTCTGATGAAATTTTCGGTACACAGTTTCACCCCGAAGCTAATCCTGCAAGCATGATCGAAAACCTGAAAGAGGAAAAGAATAAAGAAGCCATGATCGAAAACTTTGGAATGGAAAAATATCTGGAAACACTGGACAGAATAGATGATGAAGACAAAATCATCCTTACTCAGGCACAAATTCTTCCCAGATTCTTACAGTTTGCGAAAAAAAGCATTCTGCAGGGGTTTGCAATGATGGCTTAACGGTTCGGGAGTTTAAAGTTTGAGGTTCTGGGTTTAGAGTTTAATATTAAAATCACTCACATAATCACCAATCGGGCAATATTGCTCGATTTTTTAAATCACAAAGGAAAAATATGATATCACAATACAGGAAACAGTTTAATCAGGGATTCACACAGGAAAAATATCAGAATTTAAAGGATATATTGACACAAAAAAGCGGAATAGAACCCGCTTTCAGGATTTCTGAAAGTCCTTTTTTTCTTCCTAAAGAGTTTGAAAATAAACTTCTGGATGCAGGTGAAAGTATTATAGACCAGATCAAAGCTTTACCTCCTGAAATTCTGGAAAAAGCCATTCCCGAAAACTGTAAAGTTCCCAATGACACCCGACAACCAGAGTTTCTGACTATTGATTTCGGGATCTGCAAAAATGAAAACGGTGAAATTGAACCACAACTGATCGAGTTACAGGCTTTCCCTTCTTTATATGCTTTTCAAAAAGAGTATGAAAATACATTTTGTGAAGTCTACCCTTTCCTGAATGAGATCAGAAATACAATGTCTCATGAAGAGTTCAAAAACCACTTACAGGAAGTCATTGTCGGTAATGAGGATCCAGAAAATATCATTCTGCTGGAAATTTTCCCTGAAAAGCAGAAAACAGCCATTGACTTTGCCCTTACTGAAAAATTATTGGGAATAAAAACAGTTTGTCTTACAAAAGTAAAAAAGGAAGGCAGAAAGTTGTATTATGAGAATAACGGAAAAAAAACAGAAATCAAAAGAATTTATAATCGTGTGATTTTTGATGAACTAGACAGAATTCCTGATCTGAAAACCGAGTTTGATTTTCGTGAAGAGGTTGATGTGAAATGGATCACGCATCCCAATTGGTTCTTTAAGATTTCCAAGTTTCTTTTACCACTTTTGAAGCATCAGTTTATCCCGAAAAGTTATTTCCTACATGAGTTCCCGGAACATGAAAACCTTGATGATTTTGTTTTAAAACCTTTATTTTCATTCGCAGGAAGCGGGGTTAATTTGAATCCTACTCAAGAAATTACAGATGCTATCGAGGATAAGGAAAATTATATTCTCCAGAGAAAAGTGAATTATGAACCTGTTTTTGAAGACATCAACGGTGAATTTTCAAAAGCTGAGATCCGTTTATTATACATTTGGAAAGAGGAAGACGAGAGGCCTATTTTACTCGAAAATCTGGGAAGGATGACTAAAGCTGCCATGGTGAATGTCGATTACAATAAAAAGGATGCGATCTGGATCGGAAGCTCCAATGCTTTTTTTGTGAAGTAATTGAATTTATTATAATAATGATAAAAATCTCGGGCGGCATTTTCGATGCCGCCCGAGATTTAAACGATCTTAAATTTTATCATCTTCAAGCAATTCCTTCGCCTGATATTCCTGTACCAGATCAATTGCATTGGAAATCACATCACTTAAAGCGGTAATAAAAGTTCCTTCTTCTGCCATTCCCATCGCATGTTTCAGGGCTTCAATTTCTTTAGGGATGATCTCGTAACTCACGTCTCTTCCTGAAGACTGCATTCCTTCGATGATCAGTCCGTTGATCTCATCTTCCGTTCTTCCGCGAAGATGCTTTTCGTTTCGGATAATAATGTGATCGAACATTCTGCCTGCAATTTTCCCGCAAAGCTTAATATCTTCGTCCCTTCGATCTCCAACTCCCGAAATAATACCTATTTTCTTTGTAGCCTCCACATTTTTCAGATAATCTTCAATAGCTTCGTATCCTGCCGGATTATGAGCAAAATCAATGAGAACCTTAAAGCTTTTGAATTTGAAAATATTCAGTCTTCCCGGTATAAGCTGTGCACTCGGAATAAACGTTCTTAATGAGTTGGATATATCTTCGATACCGAAACCATATAGATAAGCTGCCAAACTTGCCGCCAGAACATTCTGGATCATGAATTTGGCTTTTCCTTCCATAGTGATCGGGAAATCTTTTGCTTTTCCTATTCTGATCTTCCAGTCTCCCTTCTTGATCGTTACAAAACCTTCCTCATATATACAGGTGATCTTTCCTTCTTTAGCAAATTTCTTAACATGTGGATTCTCCTCATCCATACTGAAAATTGCGACATTGCTGTCCAGATCGTTTATGATCCTCATGGAATATTCGTCATCTGCATTCATCACACTCCATCCGTTTTTCTTCACGCTGTCCAGAACCACTCTTTTCACTCTGGTCAGATCTTTCAGGTTATGAATATCATTCATTCCCAAATGATCTTCCTTGATGTTGGTTAAAACCCCGATGTCACATTGAGAGAACCCTAAACCGGAACGTAAAATCCCACCTCTTGCGGTTTCCAGAACGGCAAATTCCACTGTTGGATCCTTCAGGATGAATTCTGCGGAAAGCGGTCCCGTTGTATCTCCTTTTGTCAACATCGTATTCTGAATATAAATACCATCCGAAGTCGTAAAACCGACTCTGTAGCCATTACTTTTAACGATATGAGCAATCAACCTAGTCGTAGTGGTCTTTCCATTAGTTCCTGTTACGGCAATAATCGGAATGGTAAAAGGTTTACCTTGTGGATAAAGCATATCCACAACCGGAGCAGCAACATTTCGAGGTAATCCTTCACTCGGAGCCAAATGCATCCTGAAACCGGGTGCTGCATTCACTTCAATGATAGCTCCTCCACTCTCTTTAAGAGGTTGTGTAAGGTTTTCAGCCATGATATCAATTCCGCAGACATCCAATCCGATGATCTTTGAAATCCTTTCCGCCATCGTGATATTTTCAGGGTGAACCATATCGGTTACATCAATGGAAGTTCCTCCTGTTGAAAGATTAGCCGTTGATTTTAAATACACAACTTCTCCTTTATGCGGAACGGTTTCCAGTGTATATTGAAGCTTTTCTAAAAGTTCAAGAGTATCTTTATCGACTTCTATTTCGGTCAGGACATTTTCATGTCCGTATCCTCTTCTCGGATCTTTGTTTTCTTTATCAATAAGCTGCTGAATATTCAGTTCTCCATCACCCACCACGTGAGCAGGAACACGTCTTGCAGCGGCAACCATTTTATTGTTGATCACCAGAACTCGGAAATCATACCCGGTGATGAATTTTTCAACGATTACCTTTCTGGAATATTTCTGAGCGTGCTCTAGTCCGATTTTAGCAGACTCCCAATCATTTACATTAATGGATGATCCTTTGCCATGGTTTCCATCCAAAGGTTTTATCACTACCGGATAACCTATTTTCCTGACTACTCTGTCAAGTTCTTCTTCATCTACCACCAATTCTCCGATAGGAACAGGAACTGCTGCGTCATGAAGCATTCTTTTCGTTAATTCCTTATTACAGGCTATATCTACGGCAATAGAACTGGTTTTACCTGTAATGGTTGCCTGAAATCT